>NZ_UGNV01000001.1:0-280000 GCF_900452395.1 Legionella beliardensis | reverse complement strand
GCCCCGCCGATGACCATGACTTCGGGCGATTCATTAACTAATTCAAGTGCATTCTGCATAGAACAAGCAAGCTCAACACCTTCAATTTGGCCAGGCTGTGTAGTAAGTACAATATTTCTTCGTCCAGGCAAGGGCTTCCCGATAGATTGATAGGTTTTTTTACCCATAATGATTGGTTTACCCATAGTAATTTGCTTGAAATGCTTTAAATCAGCTGGCAGGTGGCAGAGTAGTTGATTGTTATTTCCTAATCCATAGTTCTCATCTACTGCAGCGATTAAACTAAATTGCGGCATAGTTGCTAGCCCTCTCTTCTGACATTAACATTGCCGTTTTAACAGCAGCAACTAAACTACCTACCTGAGCTCTACCAGTTCCTGCCAGCTCAAGAGCTGTGCCATGATCAACTGAAGTACGAATAATAGGCAATCCTAAAGTAATATTAACTGCTTGCCCAAAGCCTGCGTATTTTAAGACTGGTAAGCCTTGATCGTGATACATGGCGACAAACGCATCTACGTTCGTGGTGTTTTGAGGAACAAATAAAGTGTCGGCTGGAAAAGGACCTTGTACATTCATTCCTTTTTCTTTTAGTGCAAGTAAGGCTGGTGTAATGGTATCTAATTCTTCTCGGCCTAAATAACCACCTTCACCCGCATGAGGGTTTAGCCCTGCCACCCAAATACGTGGATTTTTTATGCCAAAATCTTTTTGTAAAGCGTCATGTAATTTCTGTATAACGGTAGAAATTAAAGGCACGGTTATAGCTTTAGGAACTTCTTGTAATGGTAAATGAGTGGTGACTAAGGCAACTTTCATTGTTTCGCAAGCTAACATCATAACAACTGTATCCACGCCACAATACTCGGCTAGAAACTCAGTATGGCCTGTAAAATTAATACCGGCATCGTTAATAACTGCTTTATGTACAGGCGCGGTAACGAGCGCTGCAAAGTGCCCTTTTAAACAAGCTTCCGTACCTAGAGACAACATACGAATGACATAATCTGCGTTTAAAGGGTTTAATTTACCGGCTTCAACTGGATGATGACAAGGAACAGAAAGCACCATTAAGCTATTGGGTTCAGGGATAATAAACTGACTATTTTCATCATAGTCAATAAAATTAATAGCAACACTTAGCTGTTCTGCGCGTTGTTGTAATAACTTTTTATCCGCCAAAATCACAATTGGTAAGTTATATTTAGCAAGTGCCAGGCAGATATCTGGCCCAATACCTGCAGGCTCGCCACTGCTTATTAACAGTGGCTTCATTACGCTAATTCCTTATCCGTAATGTTTACATAGGCATTAGCTCTTAGATGCTGCTGCCAATTTTGCACAGCCTCACTAAATTTACGTTGCTGTAAAAATTGCATCACTTGTTGGCGTTGAAATGTAGCCGAATCATCCACTTTTTTACGCCCCAGAACTTCAATAAGGTGCCATCCAAATGTAGATTTAACTGGCTTACTAACTGTATTTAAGGGCAATGAATTCATCGCTTTTTCAAATTGTGGTACTAATTCCCCAGCAGTGACCCAACCTAGATCACCACCCTTGGTAGCGCTGGTGATATCTAGTGAATACTGCTTAGCCATTTCAGCAAAATCTTTTCCAGATTTTAACTGTTGATAAATATTATTAGCCTGGCGCCTTGCTTCTGCCGATGTCATGCTCGTATCTGGTTTGACCAAAATATGGCGAACATGTGTTTTAACTACTTCGTGCTTCTCACTATTACCACCAACGGCTACTAGTTTAATTAATTGATAACCATTACCAGTGCGTAGAGGTCCTGCGACCTGGCCTGTTTTCATTTTTACAACTTCTTTAGCAAAAAGCTCAGGCAATTCAGCTAGGTGTCTATCACCTAAATCATTACTTTCTAAAGTAAATTCCTTGTCTGATTCTTCTACAGCCGCGCGGCTAAAATCTACACCTTTCTTTATTTTGGCTAATAGTGCATTTGCTTTTTGCTGCCCTTGCTTAAGTTGCGCGGGTGTAGGCTCTTCAGGTAAAGGAATGATAATATTTTGCAAATGATAAGTGAATTTTGTTTTATCCTGGTAAGCCCCTGTCTTTAAATAGTTTTCAACTTGTTGCGGGGTAACTGTTACTTCTTTTCCGACAGCTTTTTGTTGTAAGCGCGCCATTATAATTTCTTTACGAAGATTTTCACGGTAATTTTGCCAAGTTAAACCTTGTTGCTGTACTGCTTCTCTTAGTTGCGAGAGAGATAATTTATTTTGAGCAGCAATTTTTGAAATGGCATCGTTTAATTCAGAATTATCAACGACAATATTATGTTGCTTTGCTAGCTGCAGTTGTAAATCGATATCAATTAAATGTTGTAAAACTTGTTTGCGTAAAATGTTTTCAGGCGGTAGCTCCATATGTTTTGCAAGCAATTGTTGACTTAATGTCTTAACCTGAGCATTTAACTCACTGGCTGTAATAACACTGTCATTGACTATCGCAACAACCCGATCTAAAGGTTCAGCCAATGCAAGTGCAGGCAATAACAATAGCAAAGATGCAATACGCTTTAGCATGCGATATTCCTCATTTTTGTTTTAAGAGCGGCAATTTAGGCGATTTATAATCAAAATACAAGCAATTTGGCCTTAAGATTACATTAGACTTCTTCGAAAATTGTCATTGGCTGCCAATGGCAGCTTCCCAAGAAGTCTATTCAACCATGTTATACCGCAAATAGCTAACGATGAAAACTATCTACATAGCTTGGTAAGAAAGTTCGAATAATAGTAGACGGATCACTATTGCCTAAGGAACCAAGCCCTTTTAATAAAACTTGCAGATAAATATTATTCGTATAACGTGGTGAAGATTGCTGATTTAAGCTTCGAAAAGTGCGTCCTCCAATTAAACGCACGGCCCAACAACAACTATCATATTGTACGCCAAAAAACGACATCATTTCATAGCCTTTACTTATATTATAATTATAAGCACCTAAGGTGCTCCATTTTTCAGTAAATGGCCAAGCATAAGAAAAGGTAATTTGATGCAAAGGATTTACATCTAAGTCATTATTAATATAGGTAATATCACCATTAGTTAAGTAGGAATAACCTATATTAACTAATTCATTTGGCCCTGTTTGATAATGGAAATCAAGATTGCTGTTATTAGGCGCATGCGTATTAACGTCCCAAACATAATCGCCAGTTACCGTTAATGCTGGATTTAAATTATAGAAAGCACGAGCAGCAATAGGCGACTTATGAGGAAAAGGAGAAACATACCCTAAAGTTAGCGGGCTATCATAACAAGGAGGATCAAATAAGCTTCGACATAATTGCACTCTTCGTTGCGAGAAATAATAACTTTGTCCGATTGAAAATCTTATTTTTTCTGTGCCCGTAACATCGGCTATCCATCTTGAAGTCAAAGCATATGAGAGTTGATTGGTATCGCCAATGCGATCAAAGCCGGAAAAACGATTCATGCGAAATAATTGATCAAAATTAAAAATGGGGTAAGCTGAATCATAGACTGGAATTCGTCGTTGATCATGGTAAGGAACATACAGATAAAAGAGTCTTGGCTCTAATGTTTGATTAAATGATTGCCCTAGAAGTTGCGTGGGCCTGTCAAAAAATAAACCACCATCAAGGCTATAGCGAGGAATAGTATTATCATAATGAGAATTTGGTAGTGGATAATTATGTCTTACATCATAATAATTTTGTACCAATTCTAATCCAGGTGTTAGATACCCCCAAGGCCTTGTTTGGGGTAAAGTTAAAGCAGGATTTGCATAGAGCCTTGGCCCTTCAGGCATGGGAATTAAACTATTTGGCCAACGAAAATTATCATATTGTCCAAACATGATGAAATTGCCATTTAGTGGTAAATCATCATAAATACCACGTGCCAATAACTGCGGTAATCGTTGATAAATGTCATTAATGGGCGTTAAATTAACCGGTTGTAAGGTTTGATAAGATTGGACTAAGCCACGAAAAAACCAATTAGCAAGCGTATAAGATAATTCACCTTCCCGAACTAATTGCCGCTCAGTTAATAAGGCTAAATTATTACTAAAATCCTGTAAATAATAATCATCCGATACTTGCTGCGCATTAACTCGTAACCTTAAATCTGGCGTAAAGTAAGTGACATCTTGAACCTGCACAGACCATCTATTAGTTGAAGAGCCACGTAACTGCGGAAAGTTATTAACATTGTTGCGTATAAAATCATCGTAGGCACTATCATGCGGTAAAAAACTTGCATAAATTTGCCCTGAAGAAGTCGTGGTTAAATAACGAAATTGCTCACCAAGCATGATACCGCGACGTGTATAGAGATGCGGATAAAATGTTGCATCATAATTAGGCGCAATATTCCAGTAATAAGGTAGTGAAAAATCAAATCCACCTATACTAGAACTACCAATAGTAGGGAGTAAAAACCCAGATTTGCGCTCTTTTGATGTTGGAAACGTTAAATAAGGTGTATAAAAAATAGGGATATCACCAATAAATAAGCTCGCATCACGAGCCACACCTTCCGAACGGGCATTATCTAAGTTAATTTTCTTTGCTTCTATATGCCAGGCATTATCTTGCGGGGCGCAGGTGCTATAGGTTGCTTTTGCTAAAAAATAATCTTTATTAGCAAGCCGTTCAATTAAGCTTGCCCGCCCCCAAGCAGGTAAAACTGCACCACGACCAGGGGAATTAAAGCGATACAATACATCTTCAGCCTTACCTGATTTATCCTGAGGATTAATGGTTACCTTTCTAGCAATCATTATCCGGCCAGGTTCCATATATCTTACGGAGCCCAGTAGCTCAACGCCTGTTACTTGATTGGTTTTTGCATCGCGATAAATATAAGCCGTTTGGGCATTAAGTATTCTATTTGTTTGGCGTACTTCAACATTGCCTTGTAGTTCAGAACGCCCCTCATTGTGCAAAGACATTCTATTGGCAAATACCTGAATCTCGTCTTCTCTAGCTAGCGGTAATATGTCTAGCGGTTGATAAGCACCACGACACATAGAATATGAAGGGCCTTCTTGCCATCCTAGGCAGTGGGCAAAGTTAGTCCGAATAGAATCACTTAAATAGATATCTCGTGGTAACACACATGCCTGTATAGGCTCTAGCACCATCATTGCCGCACTTGCAGTTTTAAAATAAAAACTAAGTAAACCGGAGACAGCTACAAAAGTCCCTATAAACAGAATACAATTCAGCTTCTTTCTGTTCATTTTTGACAGGGTAAACTTGAAAGCAACAGTCATATTATTACAATACCCTATAAGCCATAAGCACAGTGTGCTTTATTATTTATCATTATCTACGACTACCCTCTAAACAAGAAAGTTAAGGAGTATAGCATGCACAGCCGTCAGAGCACACTGACCACTTGGTTAAAACAAGCCTTTGATTTTAGTGAATTTTCATTGAATCTTCTGACGGGTGACGCAAGCTTTAGACGTTATTACCGTTTACATTGTAAAGGTAAGAGCTACATTGTCATGGATGCGCCGCCACAAAAAGAAACATTAAAACCCTTTATTGAAATTGCAGACTTTTTCCGTGCCCATGGATTACTAACACCGAAAATTTATGCTGTCAATGAATTAGAAGGTTTTGTTCTCTTAGATGATTTTGGCGACCAGTTACTTTTACAGCAATTAACGCCCCTTAGTGCTGATGAATTATATACTTCGGCTATCAAAACGTTACTAGTATTACAGCAATGCCCCATAACTGGTAGCTATCAATTTCCGCTTTTTGATAGTGCTTTCATACAAAGTGAATTAAATTTATTTATTGAATGGTTTTTAACAGCTTATTTAAAGCTCACCCTGACTAGGGATGAGAAAAAATTACTTGATACGACATTTGCTTGGCTTATAGCTGAAATTAACAAACAGCCACAAGTGGTTATTCATCGTGATTATCATTCACGCAATATTATGCTCCCTGGCGCTGAATTTAATCATCAGTTAGCAGTCATTGATTTTCAAGATGCAATGCGAGGGCCATTTACTTATGACCTCGTGTCTTTACTTAAGGATTGTTATATTCAATGGCCTCGCGAGCAAATTATGCGTTGGTTAACACTATTTTACGAACAATCGCCCTTGACCAAGCAAGAAAATTTTCCATCTTTCTTACGGGCATTTGATTTATGTGGCTTGCAGCGCCACCTAAAAGTATTAGGCATTTTTTGCCGTTTATATTTGCGTGATAACAAACCTAATTATCTACAGCATTTACCACTTACATTACATTATGTGATTTCTTGCCTGGAAACATATGACGAATTAAAGCCTTTTTATCACTTTATCCAGCAAAGGATTCAGTTGCCATGAATACTGCAATGATTTTAGCTGCCGGCCGGGGCGAGCGACTTAAACCTTTAACCCAATTTATGCCCAAAGCAATGTGTTTAATTAATGATGTTCCTCTAATCGAGCATCATATACGTAATTTAGCAAGATGTGGTTTCAAACGTGTCATTGTTAATCATGCCTACTTAGGTGGGCAAATTCGTCGCCACCTAAGAGACGGACAGCCTTGGAATATTGAAATTATTTATTCTCCCGAACCGCCAGGGGGCCTAGAAACAGGTGGAGGTATAGTTAAAGCTTTGCCGCTCTTGGGAAATGATCCTTTTTTAGTTGTCAATGCAGATATTTATACCGATTTTGATTTTACTACGTTAAGCTGCCCATCTAATTTTTTAGCAAATGTTGTCTTAGTCCCAAATCCAAAACATAACCTTAAAGGGGATTTTAACTTAAATGGCAGCCAATTAACGAATGAAAGACGGTACACGCTTGCTGGAATAACCTGCTATCATCCTAATGCTTTCACTGAATGCGCTATTGGTAGGTATTCAGTAACACCCTTATTACGATTACTTGCGGACCAACAGAAAGTAAGTGGGCTACTTTACCATGGAAAATGGGCTGATATTGGTTCAATAGAGCGGCTTAAAGAGCTGCAAGTGGAACATAGAACGCGCCTGGCTGATTAAATACAGCCAGGTTAAATATATTATGTACCTGATTAGACATTCGGCGTTGTTGGCGTTGTAACGTCTGGAGCTTCTGGCTCTCCTGCAGGTGTCTGCGGAGTACCAGCAGGTCGTTCGATAGGCCGAGTTGCTGGGGCTGCGGGTGTAGCAGGTGTAGCAGGTCTCGCTGCAACTGCAGGTTGAGCTTTTTGCGCCGGGTATTTATGTTCTTGAATAGATGCTGTGATATTTTTATCAGTAATAAGTTTGCTAAACTTATCATTTAAAAATTGATCAAAGCCTTTATCTCTATCATGAATAAGCTGCCTGATTTTTTCTGCATCAGCCTTAATAGGATTACCCTGTTTATCTGTTTTTATCTTACCCGAGGCATCTGCCTCATAAATAGCGCTACCTTTGCTAACCATATCCTGTTCAGCAAGCCAAGCATTAAATAATTTATCAATAACACTTGCAACTTCAGGGCTTAGAGGCTGATTATCGAGTGAAAAAGCACGCAATAATTGCGCTAAATCACTAATTGCAAAGTCCATTTTGAGATTACCCTCATCTAATTGAGGACTAATTTTTTCTAGCGCTGAGATGCCGTGATTTAATTGTGCATTCTGAAAATCAGTTCTAGTGTCGGTATTACCAGTCCACGGATCAGGGCGATTGCCACGCTCCATATGTACATTGGTCTGATACTCAGCTATTTTTTCTAAAACCTTATCCATGGCTTCAATTTTCACTTTACTGAAAACCTTAGTCAGCTGCTGTTTTAAATAATCAACAGCTGCGGGAGTATCCGCTATCGCCACTGCTTGCATTAAAGCTTCTTTAGTAGGCGCTTGAATTACAGCCATATAACTTACCTCAGAAAATTTATAAACCACCCAATTTAGTTTTAAATTTAAGCAAAATTATCAATATTTGCAAATATATTTTAAGATTATAACAAAATGGCATTCAAAATGAATGCCATCCTAAAATATAGCTGTTAAAAACATGTAAAATTAATCTAAAGGGTTCATTAATGAATCAGTCACAGACTTAAATGTTTTGGATTTCATGGAGTCAGCTTTAAACTCATCGACTTGAATAGCGTCCCATCTTGCCCGCTCTGTTGCTAATAAAGCATCCATTTCTTCTTGAGTTAATTGGCCACTAGCCACTTTTTCAGCTAACTTTGCCTTTAAGTCAAAGACAGAGGCCCGCTTTAAGTCACTTATTTTAGAATAAAGCCCCGCATTTGCTAGAATTAATTGCAATGCCTGCTCCATTCTGTCAACTGGCTGATTGGCATCACCACTTAAATAAAGCCATTTTTTTATCTTATTACGATACGTATTATTTTTACTCATCAATTTTGCTAATTGATGATCAAGGTAATCACGAGGATAAGCCATCGTTTGTCCAAAAGGAAAAGCAAAAAAGCGCATGAGCCCACCTAAAAATCGTGAAGGAAAGTTATCACAAAAGAGTAACATTGCTTTCTGAGCATGATATAAACAATAAGAAACGGCCCAGGTTGCATGTAGCTTAATATCCTCATCCTGATTATGATGTTGATAAAAACGCAGCGCCGCCATCCCCATATATAAGTAAGACATTGCATCAGCTAAGCGAGCTGATAACCGTTCTTTCCGTTTTAAATCACCGCCTAAATAAATTAGAGAAAAATCTGCTAACCAGGCAAAAGCATGGCTTAAACGAGCTAACGATTTATAAGCGCCCCTTAAAGGATTGGCTGGCGCGCTAATAAAAATACCGCCTGTCCAGGCTGAGCAAACTGCTTTAGCAAAATTATGTAGAAAATAGTGAATGTGTTGCCAAATTAATTTGTCAAAGGCATCACGATTATTATGAGAAATAGCATAAAATTCTTCTCGTATAAACGGATGGCAAGCCATTGAGCCTTGGCCAAAGATAAGTAGATTTCGGGACATAATATTAGCCCCTTCTACGGTAATAGAAACAGGCAGCGTATAGTAATAATTATTTAAATAATTACGGGGCCCGCTGACGACTGCACGTCCCGCGTGTATATCCATGGCATTGTTAATGACGATGCGGGCAAATTCCGTATTAAAATATTTTGTAATGGCTGAAGCGACTGAAGGTTTTTTATGTTGGTTTACTGCCTCAACTGTTAATAGTCTTGTGGCATTAATTAGATAATTAAGACCGCCTATTTCCGCTAATTTTTCTTCTATCCCTTCAAATTGGCCTATCTCTACATTAAATTGGCGACGGATACGGGCAAAAGCACTCGTTACAATATACGATACTGATGACGACGCGGCAGCCAAGGCTGGCAGTGAAATGGAGCGTCCAATCGATAAGCATTCGACTAACATTTGCCAGCCATGGCCTGCTTTTTCTTGACCTCCAATAATAGAGCTAATAGGCACAAAAATATTCTCACCACGAATGGTACCATTCATAAACGCTTGATCGCTTGGAAAATGCCGATTGCCTATCTCTAAGTTTTCAGTATCCCGGGGAATTAATAAACAAGTAATACCTTCTTGACCTAAGCCATTTAGTAAATGATCAGGATCTTTTAAATTAACAGCTAGACCGATAAGGGTGGCAACTGGCGCTAAAGTAATCCAGCGCTTATTTAATTTATTAATTGTTAAACCTAATACTTCTTTTTTATTTATTACTTTTTTAGTAACAATCGCTTCAGACTGAATGGATGTAGCATCACTGCCAGCCCCAGGCTCAGTCAGAGCAAAGCAAGGAATATCAATGCCTTTTGCCAGGTTAGGTAAATACGTTGCTTTTTGCTCTTCGGTACCGTAGTACTGTAATAGCTCACCAGGGCCTAAGGAATTTGGAACCATGACTGTTACCGCCACCGCGCTAGCCCGACTTGCAACTTTTAAGACCACTTCAGAATGGGCGCGTGCAGAAAATCCTTTTCCGCCATACTCTTTGGCAATCACTAAACCAAAAAAACCATTATCTTTTAGATAAGACCAAACCGCTTTGGGCAAATCGCGTTCCTGCCCAATATTCCACTCATCAATCATGCTGCATAAGGTTTGTGTTTCATTATCTATAAATGCCTGCTCTTCAGCAGTAAGCTCGGGCAAAGGAGCAGCTAACTTATCCCAGTTAGGAATGCCCATAAATATATCTTGCTCAAACCAAGTATCGCCGGCATTTAATGCCTCTTCTTCTGTTTTAGAAAGCTTAGGAATAGATTTAGCCGCTTTTTCATATAAATGGCTAGTAATATGCGCCCGGATTGCAGGTACATACATGATGGCAATAATGGCAAAGATGATTAACCACAAGATCAACGCAACAAACCAAGGCATGCCAACGAGAAACGTCGCAACTGTAAGATAAACAATGCTTCCCACTTCCCAGGTCGGGGATCTCAAGCCATGATAAAGTACTAATAAAGTAAAAATAAGATAAATGAAAAATAAAAGCGTAGCCATTCCTACTCCTTCCTTGTCTTAATGCATTATGGCAGATCCTACCAGGAAAACTGACTGCTATATATACTTCCTACTACCGGATGTCATTGAATTATTTGCCTTATCAACTTAACATACTCCTATTAATCTGAGCAATTCTCAAAAGCGCTTTTCTTAGAAAACTTGCCTTCTTTAAGCAAATGCACTAGCGTAACTAGTTTTAGCTCCCTATCTGAACTATGAATAAACGGCTAGTGTGGAATTTTGAAATCAAGGCAGGCAAACGTTCTGCTATTGACCAATTACCAGCCCAAGAACAAGACTCAATTCGTTGGGAAGCCCGCTACTTTTGGCCTGAACCTACTACCATTATTTTACACGGCTTAAACGAAACTATTCTAAGCCTTGCCGACTTTGAGATCAAAGAAAGAGAAGATAGTTATTATTTATTGCCACAATACCATTTGAATATAAAAAAACGAAAAGACAAATTACTATATAAGCCTTTACTTGGTCAAAAAGAACCCTGTTATGGCTTTGGTAAAAAAATAAATTTAATGACTATTTCGCCAGAGCAAGCGCTACCTGGTTGTCCGGCACTGGAAGCAGGTACATTGCTTAAATTATTGCAATCACAAGGCACGATAATAGATGTTTATAAGACGGCATTAATTTATAAATTTACTTGCTCGCCTTCTGTCAAACTTGAATTATCACGCTTAATAATTAACAAAACCATTTATTTTAGTGCATCAATAGAAGGCTATTCGTATGATTTAGTCGCTAAAATAAATAGCCTCTTGCTGAAGCAACCTATTTCCTGCGATTATGTTACTTTTCTACAAAAGCTTACCCATGATAAGTAATTTACTGACCCTCATTGTGAGTTTTGGCAAAATAGGACTTATTTCACTTGGTGGCGGCAATTCAATGCTTAAATTAATTGAAGTAGAAGCGGTAGATTATCGCCATTGGATAAGCAATGAAGAATTTATCGGCATGCTTGGCTCAAGCTTTTTATTCCCTGGCTTAACTGCGGTAAAACTTGCCGCTCTCATTGGCTATAAGGCTGCTGGTCTATTAGGCTTAGCGTTTGCGGTGATTAGTATTAATTTACCAGGTTTAATTTTAGCAGGTATTGGTTATCAGTTGTTAAGCCAACATAGTGGGCCTACGGTACAAAAAATAATGGTTCCAGTACAATATGGCGCGTTGGTTTTGCTTGCAGCAACAGCATTTTCTGTGGCTCAAGGCATTATGAATGTTTACTATTCAGTCTCTATGGTCATCATGAGTATTCTTTTTTTTATAGCGCTGACCTATTTACAATTATCTCCCTTTTGGGGCTTTATTGCTTTTATTGGAATTTGTTTCTTTCTTGTGCATTAATTTATAGTATTTGTTACTATCAGTTGGTGTCAATATTATAAAAGATTAGCGATACATTGCGTGTGAACTATAAGTGAGCGAAGGAGAGCAAATTGACTGATGCCATAGAAAATCCAGACTATTTCATAAATCGAGAATTCACGGCACTAGCGTTTAACGCGCGGGTTTTACAATTAGCTAAAGATGAGCGCATTCCCTTATTAGAACGCATGCGTTTTTTATGCATTTGCAGTGGCAATCTTGATGAATTTTTTGAAATTCGGATGTCTAGTTTAAAAGAAAAACTTGCTCTTTCCTCGCCTAAATTTATTGATGGCATACGCGCAGGTGATTTATTTAGTCAACTTAGCAAACAAGCTCACGCTATTACCGATGAAATTTATTCAACCTTTAATAAGCAATTATTACCGGCTTTAAGACAAGAGCGTATTTATTTTTTAAGTGTTGATGAATGGTCGGAAGACATTTATCTGTGGGCAAGGCACTATTTCAAAAATGAAATTCTACCGGTGGTCAGCCCAATTGCACTCGATTTAGCCCACCCTTTTCCACGCTTATTTAATAAAAGTTTAAATTTCATCATCTCCTTACGTGGTAAAGATGCATTTGATCGAAATATTGATTATGCAGTCATTCATGCGCCCCGCTCATTACCACGTACCATCTCTTTACCTTCTGAGCTATGCACTGATGGTGGTAATTATTTTGTTTATCTTTCATCCATCATTCAAACTTATGTACACCGTTTATTTCCAGGCATGGAAATAAACGGCTGTTATCCCTTTCGATTAACCAGAAATAGTGATTTATTTTTACGGGAAGAAGAAATAGAAGATTTAGCAGTTGCGGTCCAGCGAGAACTTTTTTCTCGGCATTACGGGCATGTCGTTCGTTTAGAAATAGACAAGCACTGCCCGCAAAAAATTGTTGATTTTCTTTTACAAAAACATCACCTTCATCATGAAGATGCATATTATTGCGATGGCCCTGTTAATCTACAGCGCTATTATACCGCTATTAATCGGATGAATCGTCCCGATTTACTTTATCCAACGTTTAGGGCGCAATACCCACCCGTAATCACTAGCAAACGCCATTTATTTAATGTGTTAGATGAAAAAGATATTTTGCTGCATCATCCTTACCAAAGCTATGATGTAGTGATTGATTTTGTCAGGCAAGCAGCGGCTGATCCTAATGTTTTAGCGATTAAACAAACATTATACCGCACCCACTCTGGCTCAGAAATGGTTACAGCCTTAGTTGAAGCAGCACGCTCTGGCAAGGAGGTCACTACGGTTGTCGAACTACGTGCTCGCTTTGATGAAGAGTCTAATTTAAAATTAGCAAATCGCTTACATGAGGCAGGAGTACTTGTACTTTATGGGGTCGTGGGTTACAAAACACATGCAAAAATGACCTTAGTCGTTAGGCGTACACATGGAAAATTAAAACAATATGCGCACTTAGGCACGGGTAATTATCATGAACAAACATCTAAGCTTTATACGGACTTTGGACTTTTAACCAGTGATGCGAATATTACCGCTGATATACAAATTATCTTTCAACAGCTCACAGGCTTAGGTAGAACCGTTAAACTTAAAGCGCTCTGTCATTCTCCTTTTACATTGCAAAAAGATTTATTAAATCATATTGAGGAGTGCGTTGCAGCTGCTAAAGCAGGAAAAGAAAGTGAAATTAATATTAAAGTTAATGGCCTTACCGATAAAATCTTAATTAAAGCGCTTTATCAAGCCTCACAGGCTGGTGTAAAGATTAATTTAATTGTGCGCAGTCTTTGTTGTTTAAAGCCTGGTATTCCTGGCATTTCAGAGAATATCCGTGTCATCTCCATTCTCGGCCGTTTCTTAGAGCACCATCGAATTTATCATTTTCTTACCTCTGACAATGAGTATGTTTATTGTTCCAGCGCTGATTTAATGGAACGTAATCTTTATAATCGTATAGAAATTTTATTCCCTATCTTAGATGAAGAAAATCGCAAACGCGTTAAAAATGAAATTTTTAAAAACTATTTTAAAGACAACAAATGGGCCTGGGAAATGCAAGCTGATGGCACTTACAAAATGTTAAAAAATGGCCAACACAGTGCTCAAGAAAAATTATTGCAGTTATACACCCAGATAACCTAAAAGCCAGGGATTTAGCTATCGTTGGCTGCGCCTAATTAACTTATGTTAGCAGCGTGCTGCTTTTTATAAATTTGATTAACAACAATAGGCGCTAATAGTCGCTTCGCTAGATAAGTTGAAGCCCTTGGCGTTAAATGACCATAATCAAATGTTATTAATCCTTCTTTTCTATCTTTTCCTAAATAAGTTAAACACCCTTCCTTGGTACAAAAGAAATCAAGCAATGAGATATATTCAATGTCTGAGCTGTGCGCATACTTTTCTTTCATTCTTTTATCTGTTTTCAACGCGCTTAAACTTAAGTTTGCATTAATACGTTTAGGTGAATGAAGCCAAAATTTTTTAGCAATCACTTTATATAAATCAGGTTTCCATTGTGGCACTGGGCCTAGTATTAAAACTCGTGGAATACCTAACTTTTTTAATTCTGCTGAAATTAAAGGTAAGTCTTTATTATGCTCATGCCCATAAGCCTGTGCCAAGATAACAATATCAGGTTTGGTCTTTTTAATGATATTCCAGGCAAAACGATTTGAGTTATAACAATAACGCTTAGATGACACGTTAGAAATTAAACGGGGTGAACAGGCTGAAGAAGCAACTTGTAGGATAGAAATATCTTTGGGTAATACGCTAGCTAAACCGTAATAAAGTTGCTGCGCATGCGAATCTCCCCAGATGAATATGCTTTTATCTGTTGCGGGAGTATAACAGCTCGAAGCAATTAACTCTTTTGCAAAAGACTTATCTTTTGCCTTACTTTTAGGATAAAAGTCACACTCTACGCGATATTTCTGTAAAATTTCATGATTTACCAGGTATTGTAACTGCGGTAAATTATTTTCAAAAAAATTAAGAAACTCGGCGCGATCTTTTAATCTAAAATTAAAGCCATTGTTTTTATAAGTACTGTAACCTATGGTTCCTAATAAGGCCAAAGTAATACATAAACCAGCTGCAACGTTATTATTTTTATGAAATCGTAACGGCTTTTCAATGACACGATACGTCAACCAAGCTAAAAAAATACTTATTAGAACTAAGCTGATGCGTATTAGCTTAGTTAATTTAACCTCCATCATAAGATGCGTAAACGATATTAGGGGCCAATGCCATAAATATAAAGGAAAACTAATTAAGCCAAACCATACTAATACTTTATGCGATAAAATAGTACGATTGACCCAAGCATTGGGGCCTGCGGCAATAATAAGAAAAGCGCCTAATGTAGGCAACAACGCCCACCAGCCAGGAAAGGGATGTTTATCATTAAGTAAAAAAATCAAGCTTAATAGAAGAATCAAACCAACCATTGCCTGCATGTCTTGCCAACGCGCAAGTTTATTTGTAGCAACGAGCTTTGCTCTTAAGGAATCAAAAATCGTTATTCTAGAATTTGAATAAGTGAGCTGATAAGCCCAAAGGCTACCTAATAATAGCTCCCAAACTCGAGTTACCGGTGAATAGAAAACGGCAATATCATGATCACCAACGTTTAACACATTTAAAGTGAACGATATAATAACTAAGGTGAGGCAAATAATTAAAATATTAAATTGTTTCTTAAAAGCAAACCATATCAGGAATGGCCAAACAATATAAAATTGCTCTTCAATTCCTAAAGACCATAAATGCAATAAAGGCGTGGTAGACGAATTCGCATTAAAATACCCTGCTTCTTGCCGCAAAATAAAATTAGAACTAAATGTTGCACCAGCAGCAATGTGTTTACCAAGCTGCTTATATTCATCATTAAGCAAAAACACCCAACCAATCGCATACATGATCAATAGAACAAAAATTAAAGCTGGAAATATCCGTTTAATCCGCCTGATATAAAAGTCTTTAAAACTAAATGAGCCTTGCGCTAACTGGTCAAAAATAATTTTACTAATTAAAAACCCTGAAATAACAAAAAAAATATCAACACCTATAAAGCCGCCCTTAAAAAAATGGGGAAAGGCATGAAAGCCAACGACTGACAAAACCGCAATAGCACGTAAGCCATCAATATCCGGCCGATACTTATAAGTTTGCAAGTTCTTAATCTCTAAAATGAATTGATGTTATTTTAATTTCTAAATTAAACTAGTAAATATAAACTAGCCTGCTTGTTAAATTTTCTTTTATTTTTTTCACTACCCAACTAATGTTTTGCTTACTGCGCCAGGCTCTTCAAATGCTAGCCTTGGTAATAAATAACCAGGCAATTGCGCTTTTAACTGCTGATAAATACGGGAAGCTTCTTCTAAAGGAAGATCAAAGTGCGCCGCGCCATCGACCTTATCTAATAAATGTAAATAATAAGGAAGCACACCGCAATCAAATAAAGAGTGGCTTAAATTGGTGAGCGTCTCCACATTATCATTAATTCCTTTAAGAAGCACGGATTGATTTAATATTATACAATTTATTTGACGTAGTTTCTGGCAAGCATTTTTAACTTGTGCATCTAATTCTTGTGGATGATTACAATGTAAAACTAGGACTTTATGCAACGCCGTTTTAGTTAAAATCTCTAAAAAAGAATCATCAATCCGTTCAGGTAACACAACGGGAACGCGAGTATGAAAGCGTATTGTTTTGATATGTCTCACCGCCTCTAATTGATGAATAAAATTTTCTAACACCTTATCCGTAGCTAATAATGGATCGCCACCACTTAAAATCACTTCATGAATCGTCTTATCCTGCTTTAAATAGGCAATTACGTCCTGCCAGCCTTCTTGGCCAGGATTATTGTCTTTATAAGGAAAATGCCTTCTAAAACAATAGCGACAATTTATAGCGCAGATACCCGTAAAGGTTAAAAGAACGCGGCCTTGGTATTTATGAATCAAGCCTGGTATGGGATTACAACTTATTTCTTTTAAGGGATCAGGCGTGTAATTTTCTCTAGCTTCTAGCTCCTGTGGCGCTGCAAGTACTTGCAGGAGTAGCGGGTCATGGGGATTTCGTTTTTGCATGCGCGTAGCAAAATTATAAGGAACTCGTGTTTTAAATTGCTTATCTGCTGCAAGGCTTGCAAGTTCAAGGGGCAGCTCTAAAAATTTAAGCAATTCCTGAGGAGACGTAAAACCCTGCGCCAATATTCTTTTCCAACTCACAAAGTCATCTCGCATTCATTAAACATAATTGGTAAACTGGTGCACTCTATCTAATTTAACACCAAATCTCAACCGTGGAGCACTGATGGCCACTTATAGTACTAATGAATTTAAAAATGGTCTGAAAGTTATGATTGATAATGCCCCTTGCAGCATTCTTGATTGTGAATTTGTTAAACCAGGTAAAGGACAAGCCTTTACTCGCGTCAAAATACGTAACTTAAAAACCGGTCGCGTTGTTGAGCGTACTTTCAAATCGAACGAAACATTACCATCTGCTGATGTCTCTGACGTGGAAATGCAATATTTATATAATGATGGTGAGCAGTGGCATTTTATGGTTCCTGATACATTTGAACAATATGCGCTAAATCAAGAAGTCTTAGCTGATGCTGAACAGTGGTTAAAAGAGCAGGATATTTGTATTGTTACGTTATGGAATAATGAACCTATACAAGTGACTCCACCTAATTTTGTTATTCTAGCTATTACAGAAACAGATCCAGGTGTTAGAGGTGATACCTCTGGCGGCGGTGGTAAGCCTGCAACGCTTGAAACAGGTGCTGTTGTTAGAGTTCCCTTGTTTGTGCAAACAGGTGAGCTAATTAAAGTAGATACCCGTAAAGGCGAATACGTCTCGCGAGCTAAAGAATAGAATACCTTATTTATAGTTAACATCTTCCCTCTTTATGGAGAGGGAAGACTAAACTTAAGTAAGTAAAATTAATGTTTAAATTTCTCTACCTTAGCTACTATATATTGCATAATTTTTGTAGCAATATCTTCGCCAGTAGCCAATTCCATGCCTTTAAAACCGGGTGAGGAATTTGCTTCACAGACTAAATAACCATTTTCACCAAACAATAAATCAATGCCAGCAATATCTAAATTAGCAATTTTGGTACATTCTAGCGCTAGATGCTTAATTTCAGGCGTTAAATCAAATGGCAACACCTCACCACCCAGCGAATAATTAGCCTTAAAACCTGATTTAGATAAGCGCTGCATACAACCTATTACCTCTTGCCCTAAAACAAAGACGCGCAAATCTCGACCATAACTACTGGCAATAAATTGCTGGATAATAAGTTGTGGATTAGCTTGTAGGCTAAGAAGGCCTATTAGATCCTGAAAAGAATTAGCTGATTCACATAAAAGCACACCAATACCGCGCGCACTCGCTATATTTTTAATAACCAATGGATAGCCTATTTCTTTTGCAACCAATTCAAAAGGAACAGGAATGTTAAGCGCCATTGTTTTAGGCACAGGCAATTTTTTATCAACTAATAATTGGCCCATCCGCATTTTATCTTTTACAGTTTCAATAGCCTCAGCATTATTGATACAACAAACACCTAATAATTCTAACTGTCGAATTAAATTTAAGGCATGATAAGGTGTTTCTGCGCCTAGGCGTGGCATAATAAAATCGGGAAGGGCTGCAACTTTACCATCTAACAGCACGGTTTTGTCATATTGATTTGCGACAATTAATTCAAATTGTCCTGGCTTAAACACGTCTAGGTCAATCTTCAATTGCTTTGCAACTGCTAAGAATCGATTTACTCCATGATCAGTGGCAGTTAATTCTTGCTTATTCCTTTTGTAAAGTACCCAGCCTTTCATTGGCTCCTCGCAAACTAAAGAAATCTATTAATATCAGTGCCCTTATCATATTATTTTGTATAATATTTAAGACTGCAAGAATAATTACGGAACAATTAAAGATTTCGCCTATTTGCTAGTATATACGTTGAAACTTAATTCCGTAGTTTTGATTTAAGTAAAAAACCACGGAATTGACTCAAAGTTACCACTTACGCATATACCATCCGCGGGGATACATATTACAATAACCTTGAGCACAAGAACGGGTAGGAACACCTGAATAATAATGAGTGGCCCATTGAGGTTGATAGCCGTAAAAGCCTACTGAGTAGATATAATCTCTATTGAAGCGCGCATTATAGGTGGTTTCATTCGGTGTACATCCTAGTAATAACAATAATGATAAAGCAAGTGATATTCTAGCTATTTTCATTCTTGTATCCATCCATGTTATGTCTATAAATTATACGTTAATAATTTTATTTTTACAAAGTGATTGATATAACAATGAAATTTAGATGAATAAAAAAAGAAGCATGTTAGAATGCCTGGCTAACAGGCTAACTAAAAAATTAGAAAGGAAAGCCATGGCTTTACTAGAAGAGCTTAAGGCATTAGATCTTACTCGCTTTAAAAAAGCATTAATTAGCACCACTGCTAAACAGCATGGCGAAAATAGACTTTTGCCTTTTCGTCAGTTTGGGGAAGAAAAAGTTTTAAACCTGCTATTTACAAATCCCGAGATTGCTCAGCAAGTCTTGGTTTATCTTGATAATCAGCTTGAAACTTTTTTTATTGATGTGGAGCGAAAGCAATCGATTAATTTATGGCAGATAGCTCAAAACTCACTAAAAAAAGGCAAAATTTTACCTTATAAACCGAATGATCTGACTGTAGAGTCAGCTTATCATTTAATCAATCAATATTATGATTATCAATTAACTAATAAGAAAATTTTAATTTATGGTACAGGCAATATTGCAGTAAAATTGGCCTTACGCTTAGCAGAGCACGATATACAAGTTACAATAACTGGTCGAAATGAAGTTAAAACCAGGCAATTAATTGATGCGCTTAATGTTATTTTACCTGCATATAATGACTATAAAATTTCCTTATTTAATAAAGACCAATCTTATGACGCCTTAATTACCGCTGTTTCTGCAGAACAGTTAATTAGCGCACAATATCTTAATTATTTAAACGATAAAGCGCTTGTAATGGATGTAGGTATTAATAATTTAACACCAGCCTTCATTGCCAACGCGTCAGAAAAGTCTATAAGTATTATTCGGCTTGATGTTAGAATAGCTACGCCAATATTAGAAGCTCATATGCATATTGCTGATTTTCCCTTCTTTAAAACCATTGCCGGCCATCTGACTATTCAGGGTATTAGTTGTGTCGCAGGCGGGATCATTGGCAAAAAAGGTGATATAGTGCTTGACACTGTTTTCAAGCCAAAACACATTATCGGAATTGCCAACGGTACAGGCGGGTTAAAAAAATATGAAGAGCACACCGACAACGATAAACACCACATCGACATTATCGAAAAGGCCTTATGACTACATTAAACGAGGCATAGATATTTTATTAAGTTCATTAGCCATTCTTTTGCTTTCGCCTATTTATATTATTGTTGCCATTTGGATTGTCATGGATGACGGACTGCCTATTTTATTTCGTCAAAAAAGAGCAGGCTACTTAAATAAACCTTTCTCTATTTATAAATTTCGTACGATGAAAATACAGCAATCAAACCCCGCGACTTATTACTGGGAAGGCGGTGTGCCTGATGATTTTGTTTTTAAACAAGCAACAGATAACAGTCATCAAGCGAATTTTACTGGCATAGGCGCATTTTTAAGAAAATGGAGTCTTGATGAACTACCGCAGTTTTTTAACGTATTACTTGGTAACATGAGTTTAGTTGGACCGCGCCCAGAATTAACAGAAATTGCCAATTGCTATAATCAAGAACAATTTAAACGTCTAAGGGTTAAGCCAGGCGTCACCGGTTGGGCGCAAGTTAATGGCAGAAGTAATATTAATCATGGCGAAAAAATAAAGTTAGATCTTGACTATGTAGAGCATTATGGATTATGGATGGATATTAAAATTTTATTTCTCACCGTTCTTAAAGTTTTATTTAAGCAAGGTGCTGTTTAATTTTAAGCTGACTCACTAATTATAAGAATACTACATGTCTATTATTCCAACCATTCTTTGTGGCGGTGCAGGTTCTAGGCTTTGGCCAGTCTCACGCGAATTACATCCAAAGCCATTTATTCGTTTAAATGATGGGCAAAGCTTCTTACAAAAAGCTTTTCTGCGTGCAGCCTCCATTCCAAATGTTAAAGAAATTTTAACCGTAACGAATCGTGAATTATTCTTTAAAACAGAAGATGAGTATCGTGCTATAAATCAACACAACTTATTTCTGTCCTATATCTTAGAACCTTTTGGCCGCAATACAGCTGCCGCCATTGCTTTAGCTGCACTACAAGTAGCAAAAAAATATGGTGATGATGCTATTTTATTAATTTTGCCTGCTGATCATTTAATAAGCGAGCCCGATGCTTTTCAAAGTGCTGTAGATTGTGCCATCAAGCTTGCTAAAAATACCAAGCTAGTCACGTTTGGTATTAAACCAAACCTACCTGAAAGTGGTTATGGGTATATACAAATTGATGAAAATTCATCTCTTACTCGCCCTAAACAGCCAGAACAGATCCTCGGTTATTCAATCAAGCAATTTGTTGAAAAACCTTCTGTTGAAAAAGCCCAGGAATATTTGCAAGCAGGTTGTTATTTTTGGAATTCGGGCATGTTTTGTTTTACAGCAGGCGCAGCACTTAAGCACCTAGAACACTATTGTAATGATATTTATGAAACAACTAAAAAATGCCTTGACGATGCAGTCATTGCCGAAAGCCCACATGGTGCGCAAATTCAGTTAAAAAAAGAGCATTTTACACATGTACTAAGTAACTCCTTTGATTATGCAGTGATGGAGCCTGCTTCTAAAGACAGTGATGCTATTGCGGTTATACCTTGTGACCTTGGCTGGAGTGATATTGGCTCTTGGAGTGCCTTTGGTGATTTATCGACAGCAGATACGAATGGTAATCGCGTCAATGGTGAAGCCCTTTTATATAATACAGAAAATTGTTACATTCAAAGTGATGCTCGACTAATCAGCACCGTTGGTTTAAAAAACCTGATTATTATTGATACGCCTGATGCCATTTTGGTAGCTGATAAAAACCATGCTCAAGATGTTAAGCACATTTATACTGCATTAAAAGAAAAAGAACATAACGCTTATAAACTACATCAAACCGTTCATCGCCCTTGGGGAACTTACACTATTTTAGACGAAGGAAAAAATTTTAAAATTAAGCGGCTCGAGGTTAATCCAGGCGCAAAATTAAGCCTACAAATGCACCATCACCGTAGTGAGCATTGGATAGTAGTGAGTGGCATGGCAAAAGTTATCAATGGCAATAATGAGTTACTAGTTAGAACCAATGAATCAACTTATATTCCTGCAGGAAGCATGCATAGGCTTGAAAACCCTGGTGTCTTAAGTTTAGTGATTATCGAAGTGCAAAGCGGGGAGTACTTAGGAGAAGACGATATTGTCCGCTTTGAAGATAATTACGGCAGAATTTAATCTATTTTGACCTTAATCTTTAAATAACTTCCTTCATGCGAAAAAGAATGCTATTTTTAGCCAAAATTAACTAACTTTAGCTTATTTTGCTAGACATTATTTAGCTGATTGCCGATATTTAATAATGAAAATACTTCTTTTCGGAAAAAATGGTCAATTAGGCTGGGAATTACAACGTGCATTAGCCCCGCTTGGTGAATTAATTGCTCTTGATAGACATAGCACGCTTACAGCCAATCTTGAAAATCTTGCAGGAATAGCCACAACTATTCGTACAGTTAAACCAGATATCATTGTCAATGCAGCTGCCTATACTGCTGTCGATAAAGCGGAAAGCGAGCAAGATTTAGCCATACTTATTAATGCCAAAGCGCCTGCTGTTTTAGCCCAAGAAGGTGCAAAAACAGGCTCATTGCTCGTTCATTATTCAACTGATTATGTTTTTGATGGCTCAAATCATATTAGTTGGCAAGAAAATGATGCACCTAGTCCGCTTAATTTTTATGGCGTGAGCAAGTTACAAGGTGAGCAAGAAATTATAAACTCAGGTTGTCAGCATCTTATTTTAAGAACAAGCTGGGTTTATGGTACGTATGGTAAAAACTTTATTAAAACTATCCTGCGTTTAAGCCAGGAAAAAGAAACAATCAAAATTGTTAATGATCAAATAGGGGCACCTACAGGCACTGAACTCCTAGCAGATGTAACAGCTCATCTTTTAAAAGCGACTACGTTAGACCCAGCGCTTAGCGGCTTATACCATTTAGCAGCAAGCGGTGAAACATCTTGGTATGATTTTGCCCATTTTATTTTAGAAGAAGCCAAAAAATTGGCACAACAATCTACCATTAAAAATCTAATTCCTATTCCAAGTGAAGACTATATAACACCGGCACAAAGGCCACTTAATTCAAGGCTAAATACTAAAAAATTACAACATGCATTTTCTATTCATCTACCAAACTGGCAGTTAGGTGCGGCTAGAGTGATTAGAGAAATTTTAGGATCAACATGATGACTAAACGTAAAGGCATTATTTTAGCTGGCGGCACAGGCACGCGCTTACACCCTATTACTTTGGGTGTGTCTAAGCAAATGTTACCTATTTATGATAAACCCATGATTTACTATCCTTTATCCGTATTAATGTTGGCTGGAATAAGGGAAATACTTATCATTTCTACACCAGATGATTTACCTAAATTTCGTGCCCTTCTTGGTAATGGTCAACAGTTTGGTATTGAATTAAGTTATAAAGAGCAGCCCTCGCCTGATGGATTAGCGCAAGCGTTTCTAATTGGCGAAGAATTTATTAATGGCGATGATTGTTGCTTAATTTTAGGTGATAACATTTTTTATGGTCAGAGTTTTTCGGCTAATTTACGTACTGCAGCCGTGCGCAATACAGGTGCTACTATTTTCGGCTACCATGTTTCAGATCCTGAACGATTTGGTGTTGTTTCCTTTAATGAGCAGGGACGTGCGATTAGTATTGAAGAAAAGCCAGTTACACCTAAATCCAACTATGCAGTGACTGGTTTATATTTTTATGATAATCGTGTGGTTGATATTGCGAAAAGCATCCGTCCCTCTGCAAGAGGTGAACTTGAGATAACGGATGTCAATCGTTTCTATTTAGAAGATGAAACGCTTTATGTGGAAATATTGGGACGTGGTTTTGCTTGGCTAGATACAGGCACTCATGATTCTTTATTAGAAGCAAGCCATTTTGTACATACGATAGAGCAACGCCAAGGATTAAAAATTGCCTGTTTAGAAGAAATTGCTTATGCCGCTGGATGGATTACGTCCGAAGAACTTCTTGAGCAGGCTTTTCGCTTTAAAAAAACAGCTTATGGCCAATATTTACTTCGTCAACTCAAAGAAGAGGTCATTGCATGAAACTCATCCAAACAGCTATTCCTGACGTTCTAATCATTGAGCCAACCGTCTTTGCCGATGACCGGGGCTGGTTTATGGAAAGTTTTAATGAAGAGCGCTTTCATCAGGAAGTAAAAAAATTAGGCTTACCTGCGCCCCCTAGCTTTGTACAAGACAATCATTCTTGTTCAAAAAAAAATGTCTTACGTGGACTTCATTACCAATTACCACCACACCCACAAGGAAAATTAGTGCGTGTGGTAAAAGGCTCTGCATTTGATGTCGCTCTCGATATTCGTGAGGGTTCGCCAACGTTTGGTAAACATGTAGGTGTTGAGTTAAGTGCAGAAAATAAACGTATGCTCTGGATTCCTGAGGGGTTTGCCCACGGCTTTCTTACCTTAGAAGATGACACTCATTTTCTATACAAAACCACAGATGTTTACAGCCAAGCGTGTGAGGCAGCAATTCGTTGGAATGATCCTGCATTAGCTATTGCTTGGCCCTTAGCCCAGGGTGAGCCGATAGTAAATAAAAAAGATGAAACAGCTAACTTGTTTCATGAAGCACTGAAAATGCCTTTTTGGTATAAAACGTCATCTAAAGAATTAATTGATTTAAGGGTCATTGGCGATGTGCGTGGCAGCTTAATTGCGCTTGAAAAGAATTGTAATTTACCGTTTACTATTAAACGCGTTTATTACATTTTTGATACCAAACCTGGTGTTAGTCGGGGATTTCATGCTCACCGCAGATTACAGCAGCTTGCAGTTTGCGTCGCTGGAAAGTGCCGTATTGTTCTCGATAATGGTAACACGAGAGATGATGTGTGGTTAGACTCTCCAACAAAAGGTTTATTAATTAACAACATGACCTGGCGAGAAATGCACGATTTTAGTGAGGATTGTGTGTTATTGGTTTTTGCTAGCGAACGTTATGATGAAGCGGATTATATTCGCGACTATGATCAATTTGTTAAGGAAGCAAGTTATGCAGAAAAGTAAACAACTCGTTTTAATTGGCGCTGGTGAGTTAGCAAGCATTGCTTATGAATATTTTACTTATGATTCAGACTATGAAGTAGTCGGTTTTGCAGTTGAAAAAGACTATTTAAAAGAAACTAGCCTTTATGATAAACCTATTGTTGCTTTTGAAGATATTCAAACGCATTTCCCTTCAGAAACTCACGAAGCCTTTGTAGCTATCCCAGCTTCGCAATTAAACCGTCTACGTACCCGTTTATACAAAGCAGTCAAGGAAAAAGGCTACCGTTGTGCAACATATATTAGCTCACATGCATTTGTTTGGCGTAATGCGCAAATCGGGGAAAATTGCTTTATCTTTGAAGATAACACTATTCAACCTTTTGTAAAAATTGGTAACAATGTTATTTTGTGGAGTGGCAATCATATTGGTCACCAAACGGTTATCGAAGACAACTGTTTCTTATCGTCGCATGTGGTTGTTTCTGGTTATTGCCATATAGGCGAATCTTGCTTCTTAGGTGTTAATTCAACCTTTAATGATCATGTAAAAATTCCTAGAGATTGCATCATTGCCTCTGGCGCCTTAGTTTCTAAAAGCCTAGAAGAACCAGAAAAGGTCTACTACGGTGCACCCGCCAAAGAAATGCCAAAGAAAAGCGCACTTAGTGTGAATCTTTGAGAGGTAGCGCATGAAGTGGAAAAAACTTGGACATGTATTTTCTCATACTGAGCAGGCAGGCTGGAAAGTAAATTCTGCCTTAACCCCTACTCCTTTTCTGCTAAATGATGAAACTATTCGAGTCTATGCTGGCTTTCGTGATCAAGAGGGAATTAGCCGTATAGGGTATGTTGATCTTGATGCAAGTAATCCGACTATTATCAAGGCCGTTTCTAAGGAACCTGTTTTGGATATAGGTAAGGCGGGTTGCTTTGACGATAATGGTGTTATTTTAGGCGATATTGTTCCCGATGGTAATGCCTTACGTATGTATTATGTAGGCTTTCAATTAGTTAAGCGCGCCAAGTTTTTAGCTTTTTCCGGCTTAGCAATCAGTAACGATCAGGGCGAGACCTTTAAACGCGTTACGCAAGCACCAATTTTAGATAGAGCAGAAGGCGCAACCACCATACGTGCCATTCATAGTGTTATTTATGAAAATAATGTCTGGAAGGCATGGTTTGCAGCAGGTGATGATTGGCAACTTATTCAAGGCAATCCTTATCCTAAGTATAATATTTGGTATACCGAATCAGAAGATGGCATTACTTTTACAAAACCAAGCAAGCTTTGCGTTGATGTCATGAACAGTGAATATCGAATTGGTCGTCCCTCTGTTTATAAAAAAGATAGCCAATACTACATGTTTTACACTAAAGGCAGCACCAGCGGCAAAGACTATTTCCCCGGACTGGCTTTATCTAACAATGGCATTGATTGGCAAAGAAAGGATAGTGAATTTGGTCTAGCCTTATCTGAAGATGATTTTGACTCTATCCATTTATGTTATCCAAGGTTAATCCATGTTCATGATAAAACCTATTGCGTTTATAACGGCAATAATATGGGCGTAAATGGCTTTGGTGTTGCGGAGCTTCTACAATGGTAGTTTGTCAATCTTATAATCCAAGTAATAAAAACGAATGGGATCGGTTTATCGATACCTGTAAAACCCCGTTATTCTTTTTTAAACGTGATTTTCTGGAGTATCATGCTGATCGTTTTACCGATGCATCATTCATGTTTTATATAGATGATGTGTTAATGGCAGTCTTGCCTGCGACCTGTAAAGATAAGGTCTTAAATTCTCATGGGGGGCTAACGTTTGGCGGCCTACTTCTATCTTCTAAAATACGGGCAGAAGCCGTTCTTGCCATTGTCATGAGCCTTGCGCAAAAAGCTTCTGAGTTAGGGTTTGAAAAAATTATTTATAAAGCCATACCCTATTTTTTATATACCCAAGCGGCACAAGAAGATATCTATGCCATTACAAATAATTTAGGTGCGACCCTCTTCCGTCGCGATCTATCAAGTATTATTTATTTAGATGAACGCATGCCCTTATCTAAAGGTAGAAAATGGCTGATTGCTAGAGCTAAAAAATCAGGATTAACTGTTACCGAGTCAACATCATGGGCAGAGTTCCACCAGTTATTGTCTAGTGTCTTAGCACGCCATCATGCTTCCCCTGTTCATTCAATAGCCGAACTTGAGTTGTTATTTTCTCTATTTCCTAACAACATTCAATTAAAGGTAATTGAAAAAGAAAATGCTATACTGGCAGCAGCCCTTCTTTTTAAATTTAAAACAACTGTCCATACACAATACATGGCTACTAATGATGAAGGGAAAGAATTAGGTGCGTTAGATTTTTTGATAGAAACATGTATTACCGAAAGTAAAACGGAAGGGTTTAAATATTTTAGTTTCGGTATTTCTACTGAAGAACAAGGAAAAATTTTGAATTTTGGTCTTTTGTCCCAAAAAGAAAATTTTGGCGCGCGCGGTGTTGTTCTAGACTTTTATGAGATAAATTTAAATGGTAAGTTTTCTTGATTTAAAAAAGCTAAATGGCGAATATGCTGACGAATTAAAACAAGCTTGCGCGCGAGTTATTGATTCAGGCTGGTATATTATGGGTAATGAACTTGCTCAATTTGAAAAGCAATTCGCGCATTATTGCGGCACAGAATATTGTCTTGGGGTTGCTAACGGCCTTGATGCTTTAACCCTAACTCTACGTGCTTGGAAAGCATTAGGAAAACTTAAAGAAGGCGATGAAGTGATTGTACCTGGCAATACCTATATAGCCAGCATACTTGCAATTACTGAAAATCGCTTAAAGCCTGTCCTTGTTGAACCCCATCCAGATTTTTATACTATCACAGCTGCCAATATTAAAAACGCATTGTCAGATAAAACTCGTGTCATTTTACCAGTTCATTTATATGGCAGGTTAACAGAGATGCAGGAAATCCTAACCCTTGCTAACGAGCATAATCTCTTAATTTTAGAAGATGCTGCCCAAGCACATGGCGCCTCATTAGCAGGCTGTAAAGCTGGTAATTGGGGACATGCCGCAGGCTTTAGTTTTTACCCTGGCAAAAATTTAGGTGCTTTAGGCGATGCTGGCGCGATTACTACCAATGATGCAGAATTACACAGCGTCCTAACAGCATTACGTAATTACGGCTCGCATAAAAAATACATTCATAATTACCAAGGTGTTAATAGTCGACTCGATGAAATACAAGCAGCAATGTTGCAAGTAAAATTAAAATACCTAGACCAAGCGACTAAACGCCGACAAGACATTGCTAATATTTATTTAAATGAAATAAAAAATCCGCACATTAAATTACCGAATCCTGGCCAATCTAATCAGCATGTTTGGCATGTCTTTGTTGTGATGTGTGAGAAGCGGGATGAATTACAACAGTATCTTAAAGACGCAGAAATAGATACATTGATTCATTACCCTATTGCGCCTCATAAACAGCAAGCTTACCAACAATACCAAGATGAACAACTTCCTATTACCGAACAAATTCATAAACAAGTTTTAAGCTTACCCATGAGTCCAAATCTTGCTGATAATGAGCTTGCCTATGTTATTGAGATGATTAATAAATTCCAATGAATCTATTTAAAACATCCCTGTTATCAGGCGTTGAAACAGCAATCAAGCTTTTATCTGGCTTTGTTGTCATGAAATTTGTTGCGGTAGAAATTGGGCCTAAGGGTGTTGCCTTTTTTGGCCAATTTCAAAATTTTATTGCGGCATTTATTATTTTAATTTCCGGCGGATTCACCACAGGCTTAGTTCGGTATTGTGCCCAAGAGAAATCTGCCTTAATCCCTACAAAAAACTACTTAGGCAATGCATTAGGCCTTGGCCTTATTTCTTCAATTCTAATAGGTAGTGTTATCTTTTTATTTGCTCCGGTTATTTCTATAAAGATATTTAAAACGTCTAATTATAGCCATGCCTTTTATATTTTGGCACTTTGCTCCTTTTTAATGATGACTTACCAAGCTTTAATTGCGGCGTTTAATGGCTGGGGAGAATTTGTTAAGTTAATTGTTTGTAAATCCTTAGCCAGTATTTTACTGTTGCTTAGCTCTTTTCTATTAGTTAATCTTTATGGGTTAAGTGGTGGATTAATTTCCTTAATAGTCATGCAGTCAGTCACTGCATTTATTGCTATTGGTTTAATGACTAGAGTAAAGGATTTTGAATGGGGGTGGCTTAAGCCACATTTTAATGTGGCCGTATTTAGAGAATTTTTTCCTTATTGGCTCATGAGCTTTGTGACGTTAATTTCTACGCCATTAATATTAATTCTGATAAGAACTCATATTGCCTCAGTCGATAATTGGACTACAGCCGGCTTATGGGAGGCATCCTGGAAATTATCTGAACTCTACCTGTTAGTTATCACTACGGCCTTAACCACTTATTACGTGCCCAAACTAAGCCGGGCTGAAACAATGCCCAATGAGATTGCTGTCGTACGTGAAGTCCTATTTTGGGGAGTGTTGGCAGCAGCCATATTAGCCAGTATCATGTATGTATGCCGCAATTTTGTTATTAGTCTACTTTTTTCCAGCCACTTTTCTATTGTCTCTGATTTTCTTTTATTTCAATTGTTAGGTAGCGTGGTTAAAATTGCCGCATGGGTTTTTTCCTACCATATGTTAGTTAAACGCAAAACAAACTTATTTTTATTAAGCGAATTACTTTTTGGAACATCGTTTTATTGCTTGTCGCGAGTTTTTTTCGATAAGTATGGATTGTTGGGGTTATCTTATGCTTATTTCATCAACTACATTTTTTACTTTCTATTCTGCGCGCTTTATTTTTATTATGAAAGTCGAGGTAAATCTCATATAAGTTTAAGCTCATGGCTAAAATTCAAAACTCGTAAGAAAGAATTTTAACCATGAGCAACCAATACTAGCAAGGTGCAAGCTGCATCTTTCTATCTAAATCTGTTATAGAATTTGCTGCTGAATAAGGCATTTTTTTATCATATGAAAATAACATAACAAAAATTAATAACCCCACGCCACCACTAAACAAAACACCTGATAATTGATTCAACGCCATATAAAATAACGAAAGATAGAACATGGACTTAACCACTAAACTGCCATGTATAGAAACTAATACTGTTAAAAAGGCAATAAGAATGCTGGCTACAATTACACCTGGGGCACCAAATTTTGCATAGGCATCAATAAAATAGGTAACATTAGCGCTGCCAGTAAAATCTTTAGGTGAGTGAAACTGATATCTAAAAACTAAATTTTCTAGTGGGAAATAAGGTTTCCCTGTAATTAAGGGCCCTAAGAAATGAAAAGATTCAAAATTGACATTTTTACCATTGAGAACTTTTTCCTTAAAATCTAACCATACTAGCCCTGTTTCATAAGGAATCCACATCACATAGTACTTAAGAAAATTTATCTTGGCTTTTTCGCTTTTTATAATAATTTCTGTTGTTTGCTCGATAGGCTGAGACTTAGTATGTGCTGATTTTATCTCATGCACGCCACCAAATGCTAAAAAAGAAATAAGTAAAATTGTAGAAATTAAACCGCAAACCATGCCAATTAACATGCGATAATTTTTTATATTGAATGCTAAGATAATTAAAGGGATAAATGCATTTTGGCTTAAACTTTTTTGTAAGGTTAAGGAAAGGGTAAAAATAAAAAACAGCAGATAAGGGTAACGCAGCTTATGCTTAAGTACAAAAAGTCTGGTGGTAATTAAAGGGATAACCGCAAACACCATGATGTTATAACCATAGCGCAGCCAAATTTCATGCCCAACTCTTGTTCTTAAAAATTCCTCTCTAATATAAGCTAATTTTCCTACTTCTACGCCTCGTAACGCTGCAAAAAGGGCAATATCCTTTGCCGTAAGTGCTGTATATAAAATAATGAATGCATATAAACCAGTCATTACGCAGCTAAAATGATCTAAATTAATCCATTTTTTAGTATGGAGATTATCCCATCTTATTCTCTTTAAGAGGTAATATGATGTTAAAAAACTCCCCATCGCCAAACAGGTTAATGAAAATAATAAAAAATTGGTTGAACTACCATGAGTAAAAAAGCCATATATTTCTTGCGGAATAAAGAAAACCGTAAGAATCATCAAAAAATAGAGATGAAAATTCTTAAAGAGGAAGGGATTATAATTATTATTAATCCTAGTAACAGCATTAACCATAGCAGCAATCATTTTTATACTAACTCCTTTAGCGTACCCATTAAGCTGGTTTAAATAGAAAGTTAGACATTCTACTTCATGAAAATTTGTAGAACAAGGATCAATATTGTACAAAAGTCTAGTATTCCTTAATGAACGGAACACTTGCCTAGTAAATTTACAAACTAACTTCTATTTTAAGACTAAACTCAGCTAAATTTTTGCAGGCTTAAAGTAGTTAAATTTAAGATTTTTTAAAGCCAATGCCGGCTTTTCTATTAAAAACCAAGAACCAATCGCTGCTAGTAAACTAAGAAGAAACGATATTAAAAACAACTGCACTGGCATAATCTTTGGATTTAAATTAATGATTAGTTGCTGTATTGGAAAAGCATAGATATAAATACCATATGAAAAGTCACCACATTTATCTAAAAATGGTAATGATAATTTTCTTTTAAATGCAATTATCATCACGCAATAAGTAAACACAACCACAGCTATTGCAAATTGCACAGGATAAGGGCATAAAATAAACATACCTACGCCAAGCAAGGCATAAAAGAAATTAATAATAATTTTATCTTTAAAAATGTAAAATAAAGAACCCGCAATATAGAAAAAAATTGGTTCAGCAAAAATTGGACCATGCCTATGATAGAAATAATAGGTAAAAGGCACAAATAAAAGCGCTGACACTAAGAGGGCTGTATATCTTTTTTTAAACCCACCAACGATCCCTATGAGTAACGTGATCACATATAAGCGAATCTCAATCACTAATGTCCAAAGTGAACCATTGACCGCACCAGGTAAAGGATTGCTAGCAAACACGCCTGGTAACTCTAATTGTAATCGGCTTAGCATCATATTGTGATAAATGTATGAATACACTTGCGGTAAGCTTAAATAATCTTTCAATGGCAAGGTGGTCGCTAGGCTACCAATAATTAACGCGGTTACTATTAAAGACGCAATAAAGCCTGGCAGAATTCTTAAAATTCGGGCTTTTATAAAGTAAATAACTTGATTATTTTTAACATAGCTCTCGGTGATTAAAAAGCCACTAATTACAAAAAAACAGAGTACGCCTAAATTACTGGTGAACGGTAGAAAATGCAGAATAGTTGCTAGCGGATTATCTACTTTAAGGAGATCCCAAGAATGACAAAAAACGACAAACGTAGCGCATAATAATCGCAACAATAGTAAATTATTATTTTTACTATTATAAATATCCTTTAGTCTTGCCATTAGTTTTCCTAAATGATTTATTCTACATAACGGTTATCGAGCGAAGTCGCGATATTCGCTCTGCGACACACAAAGAGAAAAATAGCATTAAGCAACATGTAAATTAACTTAATATGGTTTACTTTGTAGTCGACTATTTTCGCACCTTGTAAACTGTCAAGAAAGGTTTTAATGACAGAATCTATCGCAAAATCCAAAGATCGTTTATAAGAAAGATAGCTCGCTTCACGGTAAGCATCTTCGCTATAGTTCATAAGTTGCTTGATTAAATCAACCATTTTATATCGCGGTTGATCTGTGTTTTTTTCGCCTAGATTATAGCCTGTTAACTCATGAAAAAAACCATAAGATTCAGCTTTCTTATCCATTTCAATACCTTGCAAACAAGGCAATTTACACGCTGCCGCTTCCACTAAAGCAGTCCCTACTCCTACAAATAAAAAAGCATCTTCTAAAACTGAAGAAAACAGAGTATAGGGCACAGGGCCATGCAGAAATACGTAGTCTTGCAACTTATAATGCTGAATAAGTTGCTGTAGTCTTGGTAATAACTCTCCATCGCCATAAATATGGTATTCAACGGCTAAGCCTTCTTGAATTAAGGCGGCCATGACTTCAATCATAGTAAAATTATACGTTTTGAAATCAGTTATTCTACCGATAGAAACAATCTTATAAGGCGTTTGAAAGGCAAAGTTTCGTTTTGCATTCTGGAAAGAATTAACGTCAACTGGGACTGGAATAATAGGCGATAAAGAAAAATCATGCTGTAATTTTTCAGTGTGCCTATCTTTCATGCCTTGATTCATAAAAAAAACATTTTCTGCAGGAAAATTTTGAATAATTTCTGCTGCAAATTTAGCTAGCTTTGTCTTTGATTTAAAAGACCAACAATATTCATAGGGATGGTAAACACCAAAGCATATTTTAGCGCTCGGAAAAAATTTTTGTTTAATATACAGCGTATAAATTAAGGGGAAAAAACTAAACGTATAAATACAATGATAATAATCCTTGCCTAGTTTTGAAAAAATGTCGTTTAATTTTCTAAATTTCCAACCAATATAAAGATTGGCATACTGCCGTAATTGATTTGCACTATCAACATCAACTTCGCGCATTAAAAGAACATCAACATGAAATCCTTTTTCTGATAAGAATTTAGCCATTCTTAATAGAAGCGTTTCAACACCAGCTGTTCCCATTCGAGTTGATATAAGGAGTAGTTTCATAAGAAAGTTAGGTATAACTTAACCGGCTAAAAATAATGGAGCTACTATAGCGAAAGTTAAGTATAATCACAATAAACTAGCCTATCTTCATCTTGTTAGTTTTTATAAAACGTCACGAATCGATTTATGAGGAGCACACATTGCACGTTAATGATCAGATCTCGCCTAAGTGCGCTGTATTAATGGCTGTTTATAATGGGATGCAATTTATAGAACAGCAAATCACTAGTATTCTTGGCCAGGAAAAAATTAATGTCACTGTCTTTGTTAGTATTGATTTATCCACAGATGATAGTGAAAATTGGCTAAATGCCCTGGCTAAACGTGATTCTAGAATTATCATCCTGCCTTATGGCGAGCGTTTTGGGGGCGCTGCGAGAAATTTTTTTCGTTTAATTCGTGATGTTGATTTTGCAGATTATGATTACATTGCTTTTGCTGATCAGGATGATATTTGGCACGCTGATAAGCTTGCGCGGGCAGTTCATGTATTACAACACAGGGCTTATGATGCTTATTCGAGTAATGTTATTGCATTTTGGCCTGATGGCAGGCAAGCAGTCATAAATAAAGCGCAGCCCCAAAAATCGTGGGATTTTATTTTTGAAGCAGCAGGCCCTGGCTGTACTTATGTCTTAAGCAAAAAACTTGCAACATGTATTAAAGATAACATCCTTAAAAATTGGGCCGAATTACAAAAAATAAGTCTACATGATTGGTATTGTTATGCGTTTGCGCGCGCCAATGGTTTTCAATGGTTTATTGACTCAAAACCCACGATGCTCTATCGCCAGCATAGTAACAATCAAGTCGGTGTAAACCGCGGTTTAAAAGCTTATGTGCACCGCTTTAAGCAAATTAAAAATGGCTGGTGGTTAAGTCAGGCTTACTTAATTGCAGAACTTATTGGGCTAGGACATCATGATTTTATTAGAGGCTGGTCTAGTTTTAAAAGAAAAGATTTTCTTAGACTTGCACTTAATGCGTATCAATGCAGGCGAGATCATGTATCACAAGTAGTCTTTTTTATGACCTGCCTCTTATTTGCCATCATGGGAGGCAAGCAAACGATTACGCCCTTAATTAATATGCCTGCTAAGGAAAGATAGAGCAATAGATTTCAGTAATCATAAATTGAGTATCAACGATGAGTGCAAGGGCTTTGGATACCGTGGTCAAGTCACGGTATTTCGGGAGTTAAATTGGGCTAAGCAACATGCGGGCTGTTTGTTTGTTGGGCTACACTTCGTTTAGCCCGACCTATTTTTTTAGCAAACTTAAGCTTAAAATCTTGAAATAATGATAATCAGGCACATTTGCAGGTCAAGAATAAAGTGAAGACATGCCTTCAGTGAATTTAAGTTATATTTTTGCTTTGCTGTAAGTTTAAATTAACAACATAATTGACTATACTGGCCTGCTTTAATGTTTCATAAAGCTTCAACTATGAAAAAATCCTTACCAGCCCTAACTTCCTTACGCTTCTTTGCTGCGGCCCTGATTGTGCTACAGCATGCGAATGGTTATTTCAAGGTAGGTGAAAGTTTTTCTTCGTCCTATAATTTAGGCCAAGCTGTGACATTTTTCTTTGTGCTGTCAGGTTTTATTTTAACTTACAATTATCCCAAACTTGAGCGACTTGATGATTCGCTTGAATTTATATGGGCTAGAATAAGCCGTATTTGGCCTGTTCATTTTTTTATTTTTTTAGTGCTCTTACTAATTATGCTTTATACCCACCAGCCATTTTCGCTAGAGCAAGCCTTTGCAAATATGACACTTACTCAAGCTTGGCATCATAAAGCCGTCATTTTCTTTGCATTTAATGCTGTTTCTTGGAGCCTTTCTGTTGAATTATTTTTTTATTGTATGTTTCCTCTGCTTATTTGGAAATTTCAAGCAAATTGGCTGTCGCGCTTAAAATTAAGTGCCATGCTTGGTTTATTAGCCATTTGGATGGCTATCTCAACTAGAGCAGTGCCTTTTACCGGGTTAGAAGCTTATCAGCCGACTATTTCATCTTGGGTTAATTTCTGGCCACCAGCTCGTTTATTTGAGTTTGTTTGCGGCATGGTTGCTGCTTGTTTATGGATGAAATACCAGTTAATTATCGACTCAAAACTTAAGCTCTCTATTTTTAAGGCTACTGTTATAGAATTCCTTGTAGTTATTTTAATACTTTGGGCTTCTGTTCAAGTTCCACTGTATACAATGCAACTCTTTTATACCGGCATAATTTCTATGGCTGTTCATGCTTGGGTATATTATAGTGGTTCAGCACCTTTTTATGCCTTGTTATTATTTGTCTTCGCTTTTGGGAGGGGTTATCTATCAACCTTACTTTCAGTAAAGCCACTTATCCTTTTAGGGGAAATTAGCTTCTCCCTATATCTTGTCCATCAACCAATCATCCGCTGTGTTGAATATTATCATAATCAGTTAATGCCTATACCACTTACTGTTCAATACACAGCTTACTGGCTAATTATTCTTATTTGCTCTTATTTTATGTGGTATTTTATTGAAAAACCATGTCAAAAAAAGATGAAAAAACTTCCTAATTATATTAAGTCATTACGAAAAACAACGCCAAACACAGCCGAGTCTACTCTAGCTAATTGGCCGGCCGAAGAAAACCGTAATGAAATATAGTTAATTAAGTTTTGAGAATTTTATCGCTAATAAATATTAGCGTGTCTAACTTATTTAGGTGAATAGCATGAAAATACTCGTAACAGGCGGGGCAGGCTTTATCGGCTCTGCTTTAATAAGGTATATTATTACTAATACAGATGACTCCGTCATTAATGTTGATAAGTTAACCTATGCTGCAAATTTACAAGCTCTCGCGTCTATAGATAAAAGTAGTCGCTATACTTTTGAGCGAGCAGATATTGCTGATGCCGATGAAATGACACGCATCTTTATGACTTATAAGCCTGACGCTGTTATGCATTTAGCGGCTGAAAGCCATGTTGACCGTTCAATCAATGGGCCTGCAGCCTTTATTCATACCAATATTATTGGCACCTATACACTACTTGAAGCAGTACGGCAATATTGGCAATCATTAGATGAGCCGCAAAAACAGGCTTTTCGTTTCCATCATATTTCTACGGATGAAGTATATGGCGATTTAGAAGAAAAAGACGATGCGTTTACCGAAACAACACCTTATGCGCCAAGCTCGCCTTATTCAGCAAGTAAAGCAAGCTCTGATCATCTAGTAAAAGCATGGCATCGAACCTATGGCCTACCTATTCTAATTACTAATTGTTCTAATAACTATGGCCCTTTTCAATTTCCAGAAAAATTAATCCCGCTAGTTATCTTAAACGCGCTAGCTGGTAAGCCTATTCCCGTTTATGGATTAGGTACACAAATTCGTGATTGGCTTTACGTTGAGGACCATGCAAGTGCGCTTTATGAAGTGATTACGCGTGGAAAAGTAGGGGAAGCTTATAATATAGGCGGCCATAATGAGAAAAAAAATATCGATGTCATCTATACTATTTGCTCTTTATTAGAAGAATTAGTACCGCAAAAACCAGGCGTAACCTACTATACAAATTTAATTAATTATGTACAAGACAGACCTGGCCATGATCAACGTTATGCAATTAATGCAAGTAAAATAAAGCAAGAGCTTGGCTGGGTACCTAAAGAAACATTTGAAAGTGGAATTCGCAAAACCGTACAGTGGTACATCGATAATCTACCTTTATATCGCTAGCGATGAAACAAACTATCATAACTTGACTGCTATATTTCAAATATATGAGATGAGTATGGATACCGTGGTCAAGCCACGGTATTTCGGATGCATGAATATAAATAAGAAAATAAAGAAAAACCGAATTACCGCGGCTTGACCGCGGTATCCAGCGTTATAGCAAACAGGCATGGATACTGTGGCCAGACTACGGTATTTCGAATGCACGAATATAAATAAGAAAATAAAGAAAAACCGAATTACCGCGGCTTGACCGCGGTATCCAGCGTTATAGCAAACAGGCATGGATACTGTGGCCAGACTACGGTATTTCGAATGCAGGGATTTAGTCTCTAAAATTCTCAAATTGCAAGGGAAGCTTAATCTCTGACTTTTTAAGTAACGCAATGGTATCTTGCAAATCATCTCGCTTTTTACCGGTTACTCTTATTTTATCGCCTTGAATAGATGTCTGTACCTTAAGCTTACTGTCTTTAATCAATTTTATAATGTCCTTAGCAGTAGGCTGATCAATACCCTGCTTAAAGGTCATTGTTAGCGAATAAGTCTTACCGCTGTGCACCGGTTCATCTTCCATATCTACACCTGCTGTACTTACATTACGCTTAGTGCAATGACTACGAAACATGTCTTCTAATTGTCGCACTTGAAAATCTGACTCTGATTTTAAAGTGACCACCAATTCATTTAATTCAATACTCGATTGTACACCACGAAAATCAAATCGAGTTCCCATTTCGCGATTTGTATTTTCAACAGCATGGCGTAACTCAACGGTATTAACTTCCGAAACAATATCAAAGGAGGGCATAATCTTCCTAGGGAATTTTTTTAATTATGGTAACAGGATATAAATAAATTGAAAATTATCTTTATGCTTAGTAACTCAACTAAATAAAATCTTAAGCTTAAAATAAAACGAATGGTTGCGACTTATTAGCAATCTAACTACACTAGACTTCTTACATAACTAGTAGATTTTGCTTTAGTGCAAAAGGTCTATATGTTTCTTTAAACCTGGGGAAATTATGGTTGATATTGCGGTTATTATAAATAATAAAGCTAAAAACGCACATCAACTTGAAAAATACTTACAAGGCTTCACCCAGCATAAGCTTGATTATCAACTTTATAAAACAACCCCTAAAAATTTAGAGCAGACCATAAAACAATGCCGCGCAAACCATCCTATCTTATTAGTTGGCGGTGGTGACGGTACCATTCGCAGCGCTGCACAATGGTGTGCTCACACATCAACGCTGCTTGGTGTCTTACCGTTAGGGACGATGAATCATTTTGCTAAAGAAGTGGGCCTGCCTCTTACAGTTGATGACTTAATAGAAGCAATAAAAAAAAGAACAACTACCCTTATTGATTTAGCAGAAGTCAATGGTAATGTTTTTATTAATAATTCCTCTATCGGATTTTATCCAAAACTTGCTCAGAAACGCGATTACTATACAAAATTTTATAATAAATGGCTAAGCTACATTCCAAGCTTTATTCAAGCCTTGTTTTATCATCGCTCATACTCTCTCTTAGTTAAATCTAAGGAATTTAATCTCTTGCTTAAAACGTCTTTTTTTATGATTAGTAATAATCCTTATTCTTATGAATTTCCATTGAAGTTTACGCGAGAAAGTTTTAAAGAGGGATTGTTAGGAATTTACTATTTTAAACATGGCAGACTGCGCTTTTTTGAAATTTTACGTGCATTGTTTACTAAAAAACATAATTTTGATATTAAACAAGCCTCCTGTCCTATTGAATTGACTATTCATCATAAAGAAAAAATAATCATTTCCTTAGACGGTGATACGATGACTGTACAAACGCCCTTACATTATAAAAGCTTACCTAAATCTCTTCTTTTACTGACAAATAACCATGAAAATAATTCACATCTCTGATTTACATTTTGGTATGCATTATCCCCATATTTTAACTGCTTTTTTGGAAGAAATAAGCACGCTTAAACCTGATGCCTTTATTATCTCAGGTGATTTAACTCAGCGCGCTAAAACGCATCAGTATGAAGAATTAAAAAAATTTCTCGAGCAATTACCAGGTACAACGTTCATCGTACCAGGCAATCATGATATCCCACTTCATAATCCCCTTGCCCGCTTACTTTATCCATTTAGAAACTACAAGCATTATGTTACCAGTGATATGCCTGTTACGTTTACCAATTCAGAAATACGGGTCTTAGGTATAAATAGTGTTAATCCTTACCAAATAAAAGATGGCGAATTATCGCATAAGACATTAGAAGTGATTACGCGATATTTTGATACACAAGATAACAAATTAAATATCTTATTTTTCCATCATAATTTTGATTATTTGGAAGGTTTGCATAAGCCCTTACAAAATGATCAGGAATTCTTAAAGTATCTTAAGCAAAGTACCGTGCACATCGTTTGCACAGGACATCTGCATTACGCGCACTTAGGGCTAATTGAAAAAGACAACCAGGATTCTTGCCTTGTTCTGCACGCAGGTTCCCTAATGTGTATGCGCAGTAAAGATGGCTTAAATAGCTATTATATTATTGAAAATGATGGGCTAGCTTGCCGTATTCATTGGCGTGTATTTTGTGACAAGCAATTTCTGACCCGCTCAATTCATACTATCGATTTTACTAAGAAGCGTGCTCTGTTAGAAAGCCTTATGCAGCCTGCGCCTGAAGCATCTTAAGCTTATAACAGCTTACTGCTTCTAAATAATTCTTTATTGTAAAATTTATTTGACTATAGAATTATTCTATGTTTACTATAAAAGATGCTCTAGAAATGACTAAACTGATTTATTTCAATGACTTAATCAAAGGTATCACTCTAAATTAAATATAAAAATAACGGGGGTAGATGTAACGTGTTTTTAAGAACTTTAATGGAAAGAACGGGATTAACTTCTCCTAAAATTATTCTACTTATGGGTGGCCCTGGCAGTGGTAAAGGTGTGTTGGCTGCAAATTTATCGAAGGTAAAACATTTCTCTATTGGGGAAGCACTGCGCGAAATCATTAATAACCCTAAACATCCCCAAGCTGAATCATTTAAGCAACGTATTGCACAAGGGAAATTACTCAGTGATCACGAGGTCATGGGCGTAATGAATCAATCTGATGCCTTAAAACAATCCAAGCCTGTCTTGCTTGATGGCTTTCCAAGGACGCTATCACAGTGGAATCTTTTTAGAAATCGTTATGGCTCGCCGGCAGCAGTAATTGATTTAGATGTTTCCAAAGAAGTGATGCAAACTCGCTTGTTAGGCCGGGGACGCAAAGATGACCAAGCAAGTGTTATTCAATATAGAATTGCAGATTACTTTAATAACACTCGACCCATGGCTAGAAAAATTTTATCAGAAACGAAAAAAGACAATAAATTAAGTATTGATGCTTCCAATTTGCACCCTGACGAAATAGCCGATATTGCAAAACAATTCCTTGAAAATAAAAATTTGTATCCTAAACAAGAAATTACAGAAGAGTTTAGCGCAAGCGCATCTGCCTCCTTTAAATTTTAATAGATTAGTATCTTAAAGATACTAATCTGCTTCAGGGTAAATAACGGAATTTTTATGGCTACCCTGCCATATCTCTTCTTCAGTTAACGTGGTTTCAATAAGCTCAATGGGCATTCCGCACTCAACAATCATTGCTACTTTAAATCCTAAAAAAGGCTCATAAGGGCTAAGTATCACTTCCTTGTTTTTAATAGCCTCTTCAAGATTATCAACCTTGAAAGCAACATGTGGCTTTGATTTTACTAAAGGATGTAGTGGTGAATCCTCTTCAAAGCGATGATATTGAATACGGTATTCGCTATTTTGCCCACCACTTGTATACATTTTAAAAGTTGAACTGTATTTTTCATTAGGTTTAATTTCAGTTGTTGGAATACCTATGTGATGAAAAGCATAGGTTATAGTACGTATAGTAGTCATTTATAATTCCTCTTGTTGCTTAGTAATTATTATAATATCTAGTCATAAAAGTTGTAAATTGACTATTTTTCTGCCTATTATGAACTAATAGTTCATAATAAAAAGAACAATATGCATTTTTATAATCACTCACAAATCAAATGTTTTTTAAAAGCAGTTGAATTAGGAAGTTTTTCACTGGCCGCACAAGCGCTTCATTTAACGCCAACAGCCATTAGCAAGCAAATAAAAAACCTTGAGCAAAATATAGGTGAGCAACTATTCCAACGTACAACCAGGCAAGTTAGGCTTACAGAGTTTGGCCTCTTATTTTATCAGCACTGCAAGCCTATCGAAGAGGAAATCGCCTCTCTTAATCATTTTATTGAATCTAGCCGAGACGTACCGCAAGGCGAATTAAAAATTTTGGTTTCTACCATCACCTCCAAAGCTTGGGTACTTAAACACTTACAAGCGTTTATGGCTACCTACCCTAAACTCTACTTAGAAATTATTTTTTCAGAAGAAGATGCCGATTTAGCACGCGAAGATATAGATATTATGGTGGGCTTCCCAACCATTCCACCAGCAACTGAACATCTTAAATACCGCAAAATGCTTACTACTCATAATATTCTTTGCGCGTCAAAAGAGTTTGTTGCACAATATGGTAAGCCAGAAACTGCAGAACAGTTACCCCAGTATAAAATTATTTCTCACACCCTACGAAGGCCTGCTTACTTTCTACCTCTAGCCGATGGCAATCAATTGCCTTGCGCTAAACCTATTTTATATATGAATAACTTTGATGCACTTAACCAAGCATGTTTAGCAGGTATTGGACTCTTTTTAACAGGTGATATATTAGTTAAGCAATGGCTTAACCGAGGCGATTTAATTCAAGTGCTGCCCCAATATAAATTCAGACAATATGACATTTTTATATTTTATCGAGCTTATGACTATGAGCTGCCTAAAATAAGAGTATTTCTTGACTTTTTTACTAAAAATAATTTAAAAATATTGCCATAATTTATGTCAATTCAATATAGCGACCGTCTAGGTTTTTTTAGGCACTCGTAAAGTATCTATAACCATTCATAGCACGCCCTCTCCCCAACCCTCTGCCCGCGAAAAAACATTATTCTATTAATCAAATTCCTTGCGCGGGAGAGGGGGTTGATTGGGGTGAATTTAAAATTAGGTGTATCGATTAAAGGTAGGCGGCTGCAAAAACTCTAAAGATATTACCCATGTGAATTCGATATAAACGCTATAAGAGTATTTTTGTCACTGCCTGAAAGAGAAATGTTTATAGAAATTTGCAAAGTATCCATAACCATTCACAACACGCCCTCTCCCCAACCCTCTGCCCGCGAAAAAGTATTATTCTATTCATCAAATTCCTTGCGCGAGAGAGGGGGTTGATTGGGGTGAGTTTAAAATTAGGAGCATCAATTAAAAGTTGGTGGCAAAAACTCTAAAGAAATTATCCATGTGAATTCGATATAAACGCTATAAGAGGGCCTGTGTCAAAATCACGTTAGATAACCTTAAACTATACTCCTAATTTTCAGCTTGCCTCGATTAACCCCCTCTCCCGCGCAAGACACTTGATAGCTTGGATCAGGTCTATTCGCGGGCAGAGGGTTGGGGAGAGGGCGTGTTACAAATGGTTATAGGTAACCCGATACTTAAGGCCTTTACATTTCAAGTACTAATTAAACCTAGGTACTAACGTTTCTTCTTCTACTGGAATGGGTGTTTTAGCAAGCACCATTTCAATGGCTGCTTTACTTAATTTTTCTCGAATATAACTTTTTATTTCCGGTGTTAAATGAGTAATATTTTTATAAAGACCCTGGCAAGCTTCATCTCCCTTATTAGAGGCCATACAAACAGCATTTAGTTCGCGCAATTGTTGACACATATAATTAATCGTCTCATTTTCATACTCACCTGAAAAACACTTGCTAAGTTCGCATTCTAGTTGATTGGCTGTAGCATAAGTAGCATAAACTAATAGCGTATTAAATACTTCTAATTGATTAGAGCGTTCTTGCATGTCTGGGGTATCATTTAATACCTCTCCAGTTTCGTGAATAAAGTCTTCTTTCTGTCGCACATAATGCTTTATCATTTCATCAAGTTGTTTCACGAGTGCCTCCTAATTGCTTGGTTACTAGCCCGATTGATTTAGTACTTGTAAACTGCTAATGATATATTGCCTTCTTGTAACTTATCCATCGCGTTAGTAAGTATTTTTGCTATAAGCACATCTGAATTTTCATAAATAAGGCATTGCTTTTTAACTTCTTTCAAGCTGCCGTATTTGCCATACAATAGCATCATCTTTAGTAACTCTTTTTCGTTACTTTTTTCAGTAAGTTTTTCTTTAATATATTCTGCGTTATGAATAACCATCCCGTCATTACTAACTATTAAACAAGGATTATTCTGATCATCATGGAGCACAATTTTAAATCCATGCTTTAGTACGCTAAATAATGACTCAATTTGAAAGCCTGGTTTTTGTAAGTTAGACATAAAAAGACTGTTATCATTTTTTGCACTAACATTTAGACGTTTTTTGTTAAAAAATGAGGTTAAACGTAATAAAGCGCCCTTTTCATGATGAATGGTTAAGGTTTTTTCATGGTGGGTATCAATGGTCGCTATTAAGGGCGGCACCTCGCCGCGTGGAATATTAGTATTGTAAAATGCAATCTTAGTATTAGGTGGGCAAGAAGCAATTAAATCCACGCTTGCTGCTTTATGCATCTGAATTAAACTGGTTGTGTTTACATAGCGCCCCCTATCAGCTGAGCTGCTGTCTTCGCGCATAGCTCTATCATAGGAGCGTTTAACCACTTCAGCCATATCATCTAAGCAAGCACAAACAATAATGGAATTATTATTCGTTTCTATTAACGCACGATGCGCAGGCTTATAGGTAACACCATCAACAATAATATTAGGTCGCTTATCCTTAAGTGAGCATAATCTGTCTTCAACTAACTCGCTGATTAAATAAGCACTATCTTGGGTGCGAATAAAAACTTGCTCGGTGTCTTGTTGCTCAAAAATATCTGTTGCTGGTAGATAAATACCGCGGTAATCATCAGTAGCTAAAGAAATATAATCGCTACGCTCTTGCTGCTGAATGTATTGATTAGAAATTGTACTTTTACCACTTGCTGCCGGGCCTAAAAAAACATAGTCTTTATTACTACCAATAGGATATTGGCTTTTGTTCTCTAATTTGCCTTTAGTAAATAAATCTAAATAGTTATCAAGAAACTCTTTTATAATTGTATTAATTAACTGTTTACGAACTTTATTTTTTTCTATGATAAGACAAGATTGAAATTTAACATCATAATCAAATGTATCTTCTGTGAGAGCTGAATAAAGTGAACTCATGCGCTGCTTAGCTTTCGCCACACAATTTTCGTGAATACCAGTGCCTGCAAGGGGAGCTACGCTTAGTGACATAGTTTGCCAATGATTCATCAATTTCTTGGTAAACCGAGAAAATAAAATATCAAACCACAGCTGTTTAGCAGTCTCGTTCACTTGTTCCGTGTCTATGCGATAATCCGTAATTAACCTTGCCGCAATATTTAAAAAAAGTGCTGTTTGCCACCTAGGAACTAACACATCAGTTAGCCATTTTTCTTGAGCTACCTGTGCATGATTTAACTGCTCATCAATTAGCCCTTCCATAAAATTAGGTTGTAAAATACGGTTATGTGTTTCTTGTAAACGCCTCTCTTCTAGCGTCCAATCTGTATAACTTTTAAGAGTAAGAATATGCCGCATATTATAATGGCGATAAGCTTGCTCTCTTGCTTCTTTAAATTTAATACTTGGTAAATTAAACGGCTTACTAGGAACAGAAAGCTTTACTCGTGTAGCCAATAAAGGCTCAGCTTTAACAACCGTCATAGGTAAATTTTCTGCGTGGTAACGACATAGTGCTTGCCGGTGATAAGCTTGAATATCATGGCTTAAATAATGGGTTAATTGTAATTTCAATTCTTCTCTAAGAAGAGCATGAGAAGGTATAATTTGACCTATTTCATCGGTTAAATAACTATATTCCATGTTATTACTTTGAATACTACAAACTTGAACAGCTTTATCTTTAACTAATGCCTCTATGAGTGAAATAAGGTCTAAGCGCCACGTAGTTGTTGCGCTAGTATAATGAATAACACCTGCGCCCCTATTAAAAATTAGATTGTTAATAAACGCCTCAAAATTACCCCTTATTTTTGGAAATACCTCATTAGGTGCTTGCAGCGGAGTGGTATTATAGAATTCTTGCAACTGCTTTATATGATTGATTAACTTCTCAAGTTTACTATCAATTTCACTATTTCTTTCATAGACACTTTTTTCTAGATTAAAGAATATTATGCTATGCATAATATCTTTCATTAAAACGCTTACTTCATTAATTTCATTAGCAATATAAGCAGTCATCCCTCGCTGATTCTTCGCGTGCTCTGCCATCGCTTTTAATTGTTGTTCATAGCGATCACAACTATCCTCAATAAGGTGATTAATAAAACAAGGCAAATTATCAGCTAACCAATGATTAAGAATAAATTTATTTTCCTCGCTAACAATAAAATCGCTAGCGGGTAAGTTAGCCCAAAGCAAACCACTATTAGCCTGCTCCGTAAGAAATGCTTGCGCTTTGTCTCTTAAAGACGCGGTATGACGAAATACTAATTGGCTAGTATGACCTCTAGCTGCGGTAATAGTAAGAATATGAGGTAAATATGGCTTTAGCTCCGCTTTCGTTGTCTGGCTAGTCAGGCGACAATTTAGCTCCTCCTCATTCGAACTGATAAAACCACTTACCCGCAGACCAGAAGGATTTAAGGTCGTGTAGTATAAATCGCCTTGGATGATTTCTACATACAGGGTGCCTTTTTTTAAAGGTGTATGATTAAAATTACCTAATACAATATCAGTACTAATCGCTTGAAAAAAATCCAACAACGACTCAGGAGTTAACACCGTTGGCGCGGCAACTTGCGTATTGCTCTCTCGCTTATCATTAAACGCATCAGCTAAATACGTTGTAAAAGCACTTAAAAATTTTTCATACAAGGGATTTGATGCAAGCACACTGATAAATTGCTCGTAATCATCTTCATTTTTAATTTTTGAAAAATTAGGGAAGTTTTTAGCAAGCTTTTTCTGCTCTGATACAAACGCTACAAACACATCATGTAATCTCTTAGTATCATTAATGCCAGCATGTTGTAAGACAGATAGCGTTAATTGAGTTTCCTTACCACCACTTAGCCTTAAAGCAAATTTTTCTAAAAACACATGATAACTAGACTCGCTATAGAGCTTATTTAATAAGTGCTGTAAAATTAAATTACGGTATTTGGGTAAGGTTATTTCATCGATGACTTTATCAGCAATAGCAATGCTCTTTTTCTTAAAATCCGACAAAAGTACCGTAGCGATATGCATCGCTTCAGGCTTATTACCGCCTAAATATTGATAAAGATCATGAGCAATTAATAATTCAAGCTTCTGCCACAAAGACCGCGTATCTTGATAACGAGAGACTTTATTATTCTTTATAAAAATTTTCATGGCCAACCTAACCCACTTAATTTGGTCCACTTTAACAAATTAAAATTAAGAGAACATGAAGATTTATTGATTAATTTAAATGGGTAAATTACCAGTAAAATAGCCTATAACCGCATTGACTAAGGCAAATCGTTATCTATTTTCCAAATTTTAAATAATTACTTACTTCATAAGTGAGTTTTTTAAGAAATAAAAATTTAATAACTTTCTAATTTTTAACTCATTTATAGCCATCTATCTAACAGTAATTAGCTCAAATAAATCGCATAATGTTGACTTAATGTATACCCATTATAATAGATATAGAGACAGGAGATTTCTTTCTAGTTTAATTCGATGACTTCTAGATTGTTAATAATGGAATGAATGTAGATTAACTTAAGATGTTAAAGGTAATGATATGAAACAGCCATTTGAAATAGAAGCTCCTCAAATTAATGCTCAAACATTCGTAGATTATCTTAGGAAGGGAGAATATTATCAAGCTATTAACTTCTATAGTTTTACGCTCGCTAAATATATAGCTCTACCTGCTAAGATTATAAAAGGTAGAGAGCTTAGTAGCGATATAATGCAGCAGGCGCTTATCTATGAATTATGTCAAACTGATCTTAATCGAGATGACATAGCAGCACTTGATTTTATGGATAAATGTTTTGTTTATTATGGACTGATGGGAGAAAGAGCACTTGGTACGGCTATATTTAGTGCGTCAGCATCGGCCGCTGTACACCTTAAAGAAGCAGCAAAAAGCGCAGGACGAAATGATGAGTTAGCTGCTATTAGTAAAGAGATTACTCATATTGATGATGTTGATGCTATTAGTGGAGAGATTAGTCATATTGACAATGATGATGTGCCTAAAAATCCTTATTTATCCTTTAATCTCTTTACAAAAGAAATGTATGACCTAGTACCTCCTCCACAAGTGGATGTAGGTGACTATAAAAGTGAAGTATTAATTAGAACACTTCCTGCCCATTTAATGGATTTGGATGAAATTACTTTTAACAGTGTTGTAGGGGATTTGAAAAAATTAGAACAAGCAGAAAATGAAGATTTAGAAAAAGCCAATATAGAAAAAAGGGTATCTTTTTCTGAGCTTATAGATTTTGCAATAAATAAAAGAGCCGAAAGAGCAGCGCAAACTAGAACTAAGATAGTAGAAATAGCTACTCCGATCCTCTTGGGTGTAGGAGGCGCAGCTATTGGCGCAGGTGTTGGTAGCCTGATATTTCCTGTTGTTGGTACCGCTATTGGCGCTGTACTTGGGGGAGCTATTGTTGGTGGCGGAGGTGCGGCATTAGGCTTATCGGTCGTAGGTCTAGTCGAACTGTTTAAGAAAAATCCTGCCAGAGGTACAACTTTAACTACTGCAGGTGGCATAGGAGTAGGTGCTGCTGTAGGCGCCCTCTTAGGTACACTTGTGTTTCCTGGTATCGGTACAGGCATTGGCGCTGCTATTGGTGCAGGCGTTGGCGCAGCAGTGAGTTTTACTGGCCTGGGTCTATATCATTTATGGCAAAAGCATCGTATTACAGGCACCGCCTTAACCACAGCAGGTAGTGCAGGCTTAGGCGCAGGTGTTGGTGCCCTCTTAGGTACAGTTGCATTTCCTGGCATCGGCACAGGCATTGGTGCTGCCATTGGTGCAGGCATTGGTGCTTCAATTGGCTGCACGGGTACAGGTATTTATAATGCAGTAACCAAACGCCCTCTTATCGGAACAGGGCTCATTGGAATAGGTACAGCCGGCATAGGTGCAGGAATAGGTGCAGCCATAGGTACGGCTTTCTTTCCAGGGCCTGGTACTGCTATTGGTGCTGCAATTGGTGCGGCTATTCCGCTTGCTGCCGCCAGTATTGCGGTTGGAGTACAGTTGTTTAAAACTTGGCGAGCTAATAGAAAAGCAGACGCACCGGCTGTAATTAGGCCCGTAAATAATGAAATATACGAAGATCCAGCTGATGGACATAAGGGCCCCAGACCTGATTCTACAAACAAAGTAGGTGCAGAGGCTGGAGTCGGTACTAATCCAATTCTTATTCAGTCTAAACCTGAATCTCCAGCCCTATTAGTTGGAAAACTTGGAGTTACACATGCCAGCAGTTATCCAGCTCCTACCCTAAACCAAGCGGCTACAGAAGTTAAAGGAGTAGTAGGCTCTGCTCCTACTCGAAGGCTGGAACCCTATGATAAATCGGCTCCACGTTCTATTCCTAGCAGGCCTAATACGCAGTATGATTATGGTGAATCTACAAGCTATAGTGATGACCGTTCGGATGAAGAAAGTAATCCAGACTATTCTAGAAGTTATGGTAGCAGTAGCAATAGTTAAGAGCTAAAGCCTTAACAGCATAAAGCAATATTAAATTAAAGGTTCGTATTAAAGATACGAGCCTTTTTCTTTAACAAAGATTTTGTTAATTGCTTTAATCAAAATATCCCACAAAAACATAAAACCATATTGAGTTAATACAGCCCATCAAGACAAAAAACAAAGCAGTCTATACTTTTAAATATAAATAGCGTTTAAAAGTGAGGTTGTTATGAAACAGGAGTTAATTAACAAGCTTAAAAAGATTAATCCCGTTGATGAAAATGGTGTACCTAAGAATAAAGGAAATTGTCAATGGAGCGCTATAGAAGGGGCTCGCGTTTTGTTAGAAGGGGTTGAGCCTACCGAAATTCCTAATGTTGAGCCAAACGCGACAGATCCTACCAACCAAGTCCATGATAACCATAACAGTGATTATATAACATCTAAAGATTCTGGCGAATTATTTGAAAAAATAAAGGAATTAAAAGAAGGTGAACTGCTGCTTGTTAGTTTAGAATGCGATGACATAGACCATGCCTATCTTATTTATAAAGACGATGACGGCGCTCATCTTGTTGATCCAGACAGGCAAATTTTCGTTAAATTGACTCAACCTAAAGATTTTCTGCAACGCGTCAAAGGCTGGGATGACATTGAAACGCTTAATTATTTAAACGGTAAAACGAATTCTATTTCTTCTAGTTTTAAAGACAAAGTGAAGGCTGATGTCTGTTTTTTAAATAAAGCAGCTGTAGAATTTAATCCATTACCTAAATATGGCAGTGAGGAGCCTACCTCTCGTTATCAATCGACTATGTAAATCAAGCGCCAAAAAACTTTACTCGCTAAAGACAAAGCTTTACTGGAAAAGGCTAAGGTAATTATGCAAAAATATTAACCCTCTGATTTATATTAAATCTGTAAGTATTTATCAGTTTAATTAAACAATCAAATTCAAAATTAATGGTTATAGAAAGAGATAAGCTTGCAACAAAAATACCTACAACATATTTTAGTTAAAAAAGACACTGCAATTTACGGTGGATTATTTCTAATCAGCCTTGCTATTTTATTAATTGAAATTACTTTAACTAAAATCTTCTCAGTCATCCTTTGGTATCATTTTTCTTTTTTTGTTGTTTCATTGGCTATGTTTGGGCTTGGTTTTGGAGGATTAGTTGTTTATCTTCTAACAGACCAATTTCAATTACAGGTAAGAAAAAAATTACACCTCTTAAGTTTGCTGCTTGCTATAAGCATCATTGTTAATCTGTTTAATGTGATTTCTTATGAGCTCCCCTCCCTATTCAATGCCCAGCAGCTCCTGTATTTTTTGATGTTATACACTACCTGTACTGCGCCCTTTGTTTTATGCGGTATGATTGTTTCGATTCTTTTTTTAAATAAACCTGAACACTCTTATGCAATTTATGGGGCTGATCTGTTAGGGGCCGCGGTCGGTTGCATTGCCTGTATTGTATTAATTACTTATCTGTCAGCGCCACAAGTGATATTAATTGCGAGCTTACTTTGTATGTTAGCCGCTATTTTATTTGATTTTCCTAAAATTCATTTGTATGCCTGGTTACTCCTAATAGGCTTAATATTATTTATTCCTTTTGCTAATTCTGTTTTTAAAGTGACTAAGGCAAAAATCTATTCCGAATTAATATGGAAGCCCATTTATGAAAAATGGTCACCTTTATCGCGTATTACCGTTTTGCCCAAAATATTAGCCCGCAATACGAAAGTCGGTGAACCTTTCACTTGGGGAATAAGTAGCACTTATAAAACACAAGGGTATTATAAACAGCTCTGGATAGAACAAGATGCGCATGCGGGTTCGCCTATTGTACCGTTTGATGGCGATTATAATAAAGTTGATTATTTAAAATATGATATTACCGCCTTTCCTTATTATTTACGCAAGAATGCGAGGGTATTTATTTTAGGCGTTGGCGGTGGCCGCGACGTATTGACTGCGCTCTTGTTTAATAGCAAAGCAATAACCGGTGTTGATATTCATCCGGTCATTATTAACCTGGTTAAAAATATCTTTGCGGATTTTGCTGGACATATTTACAGTCATCCTAAAGTAACTATCGCTGTAGCTGAGGGTCGAAGCTTTCTTGAAAAGAGTAATAAACAGTATGACATTATTCAAATTCCGTTAATCGATAGTTGGGCTGCCACTGTGTCAGGCGCCTTTGCTATGAGTGAAAACAGCCTATACACCAAAGAAGCTTTTGCAGTCTATTTAAACCATTTAAATCCGTCTGGCTTACTTAGTATCACCCGTTTTTACTTTAAGCCTGAGAATGAAACCTTAAAAATAGCGATTCTTGCGCGTGTGGCGCTTGAAGCGCTAGGCATTCATGAGCCAGATAAACACATCGTTATTTTAAAAAGTAAGCCTATTGAAAATGCAGCGATTGCTACAACACTGATAAAACGCACGCCTTTTTTACCAAATGAGTTAGCACAAATTACGAGTCTTGCGCAAAAATTAGCGTTTGATATTGTCTATATGCCCTCTCATATTGGTAATGAGACATTGTTTCAAAATGCATTGACAACAAACGATCTTAGCGCTTTTTTAAATAGTTACTATTATGATGTTCGCCCAACAACCGATGATCGACCGTTTTTCTTTCAAATGCTTTATACCAACCATATGTTTGATTTATTTAAAACCAAGTTATCTGGTCAGGTATTTAATTTTTATAGCCTTCCTATCTTTTATTTTCTATTTATTATTTCTGCTTTTCTTGTCTTATTTTTCTTTATTTTTCCTTTAATTTTTAGCAAAAAAATTGGCAAATTATCCTTATGTTGGGGACTTTACTTCACCCTACTCGGCCTTGGTTTTATGTTGATTGAAATACCCGTAATTCAATTAGGGGCACTGTATTTAGAGGGCACCACGTATGGGTTATCGGTGGCTTTATTTTGCCTGTTGTTTTTTGGTGGTATTGGATGCATTCTTGCTAACCAACTAAAACCGAGTCAACTGCGTAAGATGCTACAAATCGTTTTATTGGTTATTTTTAGTATCACTTTATTTCTTCCAGTTTATTTTCATCAGTTAATGCAAGTTACCTTTAGTTTAGCTTGGGGCGTTAAATTATTATTATTTACTGGTATATTACTGCCTCTTGCCACGTGCATGGGGTTGGCGCTACCAACTGGGCTTAAAATAATAAAACAACAGACAAGTGACATGGTGACAGCAATTCCTTGGTATTGGGCATTAAATGGTGGGGCTTCAGTGTTAGGTTCCATTATTGCGATGGCCAGTTCCATGCAATTTGGCTATTCCTTTACCCTTTACTCAGCAGCATTTGTTTATTTGGCAGCGTTTGTTATTTTTTTATTACTGCCTGCACTGCGACATACGAAGGCTTGATTTAGTATTCATACTCTTTTGCCCTAAGTAGATACTGTCTTTAAATCAAGCAATATTTCATTAAAAGGCTAGTTATTTCTACGGGTAGTATCTACGTTTATTGTCATCTCCGCGTAGGCGGAGATCCATGCCTGATATTAGCATCATGCCATTACCAAGCTAGATTCCCGCCTACACGAGAATGACAATATTCGGCGTTATTCATATTGCGAGGCTTAGCAAGTAATAAGTAGCTTGGGTGAACAAAGTGAAACCCGGGTTTCGGTCCTACGGACCTGCACCCAGGCTACATTACTTACATTAGTCGAAATACCGTGGCTTGACCACGGTATCCATACTCATTTGCGCATCATTGCATGCTGCGGTCAAACCGCGATTATTTGTTTTTCTTTAATTTATTTCATTTTTGGCCATGCGTTTTCTTAATTAATAATCTAATCCTTGCGTCCGGTCAACGAATGATATAACCTGCACATTTTTATAACATATTTTTCTTATGAAAAGTCCAAAATTAACGCTGCAGCAATCAGAAAGCAAGTATGGTGGTTTTTATCGTTTAGTTAAACCTAAAAAAACATTCATAAAACAGCTTGGCCAATTTGCTTTGGACGTGCTTAAACTGCCTTATACGTTGTATCAGCTCATTATGGGCCGCCTGCTTAGTAATTTAGTGATTAATCCGCTTTTTCGCAAAGAAGAAAAAAATGATTCACTGCTCCTGCAAAACCCTAAACGCCCTGACCCCTTGTTCACGCCTTTAGATGAGATGAATGTTATTAATGTTTTACCAAAGAAAAATATTCTTCTTAGAGAATTGTTAAATTGGAAAAATTATTTAGTCAATCATACAACAACAATAAAAATTATCTTTTGGCTATTAAGCTGGATTACTCATTTCTTTCCTAAATTTAAAGCCGAACAGTATATCGATCACTACCTTGATAAGTTGGTAAATTATGTTGAATTGAAAGTTCAGGGAGAGGGTAAAACATTTAAACCTGAGCAAATACACTTTCGTGGGCTTGAGCAACTTAGTGAGGCACAGCAAGAGCATCTTTATCAAAAATTAGAAGACCGTATAGGCTATGATTTTCGCCAAAACAGAAATCATATTTATTTTTATAAGTTACAAACACCTGATAATGCGGTGCTTGATTCAGTAGAAGTCCGCAGCCAACACGCAATTCATCAGGATATAACCAATCGCCACTTCATTGTTGCAGCCATGCCACGAAGTAATAATTTTGTTGATTGGATTAAACACTATCAAATCTATGCTAAACAATTGGATGTTACCATTATTGCCTTTAATTATCGCGGCATTGGCTTAAGTAAAGGCATAGTAAAAAGCGAAAACGATCTTTATGATGATGCGTATGCGCAAGTACAACGTTTACTGCAACTAGGCGCACAGCCTAAAAATATAGCAGTTATGGGCGAATGTTTAGGTGGGAATGTAGCAGCACATACTGCTGGAAAATTACATCAAGAAGGCGACCCGGTTAAATTATACCCGGCACGCTCATTCCGCTCGCTAACATCTATCATTAGTGGTCGCAGCCGCCCTACTAAGACTGATCACCCATTAAACCCACTGACGTGGTTAAAGTGGGTAAGATTCGCAATGGTACAATGCATTCTTAATCCTATTATTATTTCTAGCGGCTGGTCATTGAATGTTGATAAACAGTTTTTAGCGGTTCCTCCTCACGATAGAGACTTTATTGTAGTACGCTCTAAGAAAGACAATGAAGGTAATCATTTTGCTGATGATAAAATGGTACCTTATGAACAAGCCTCACTTTATTCATTAGTTAAAGAAAAAAGACAAGCCATCATGGCTAAACAAAAATGTGGGGAGGAAATATCGCCCGAAGAAGAGGAATGGCTTGAAAACCTTAAACATCACAAGTTTTACGTGTCAGAAAATCTTCATGATAATGCCTCTAACGCCAACGGGCATACTGTTCATCCGCGCCTGCTAGTACCAACTTATCAATCTTGCGCAGATGCTAATTCCCTAGATGGCCGCCAATATACAATTAATTTTTTTAAACGCGTCTGGCCTACCCAAGAAGAACCAGAAGAAGAGCAATTAGCGCTTAATATGAATTAATAATTAGTTCATAACGTACTCAGGCATTAGCACGCAAATAATACAATACGGTAGGATAATAGCAAAAGGTGATTTTAATAAACGTTGCTAAAATTTACTGAAACCTTTTCTTATATTTTCTTAATAAAAAATTTATGTTACTTTTAACTTTTAAAAGGGACTTAAATTTATGAATCGAAAAGCTTTACTAACCTTAAATGGAATAGGTTTAATCGCTTTCCCTCTCGCTTTAAATGCAGCGGCCTATCAAATATTTCCTTATTTAGCTTATGAAAATCCTGCAACCTTAAACTTAGTACAAAAAGCAGAGATCATAGGCGGCGTACTCATTCCTACTGTTAAATTCCATTTCTCAGGAACGAATGGGGACCGCGCAGGCACCGCTAACAGCAAAGAGACCGATTATCTGCCCTATGGCCGTGGCGCTTTGCGCTTAAATGAGCAGTGGGTTGCAAGTTTTGATATTACACGCCCCATGTATGCTGATATTCGTTACCCTTTGAATTCCGTGGTCAATAACTTAGTCACGAATACGGTAATACTTGATACCGATTTTAGCCCTAAAATTAGTTATGAAATAAAAAAGGGACTGGCGGTAGGAGTTGGTTTTAATGCAAATTATCTTTATGACGCGGAATTATCATTTTCTGCTCCGCCTTATGGCCAAGTAGCCAATAAGGCAAGTAACTGGGCCTATGGTTGGAATGCAGGCATATCCTATGCACTCAGTAAAGTTACCATTTTAAATGCCAGTTATTACTCAAAAATAAATCATATTACGCCGGGCACTAGCGCCTGGGGGCCTTTTTTTAGTGCTGATTTTTCCAGTAATTTAATCTTACCTGCGACCTATACGTTAAACTTAATTCAAATTTTCCCGCCTAAGTGGGCCTTAAGTGGGATAGTCAGATTTCTTGAATGGAAGCCTTACAAAGAAATTTTCATGAAAAATCTAGCGACATCAAGAACGCTTATTTTTCCAGCTAATTATAATAATTCTTGGTCTGCCGCGGCCTTTGCTAACTATACATTAAATGATAAGTGGCAATTTAGAGGTGGCTTTCAGTACGAAAGCAGCCCGCAGTCAATTGCCTTTAGACCTGTAGGCTTACCTACCTATTCCAATCGGCTTATCCTTACTGGGATAGAATATGCATTTAAGAAAAACTGGAGCGCTCAATTATTATATGGCTATGGCTTTACTAACCCGCCTATTAATACAAGGGGCAGTAATGGGCCTGTTCGTGGACGCATTAATATTGACGCTAATATTGTGGATTTAAGTCTAAAATGGAAAGTTTAGCTAATAGCTTATAAAGATATATTTCTAGCTAAGACGACACCTGCTACCTTAGGCTACTGCAAAGAATAAATTTAATCTAAGGCCTGATCAACCCTTAGGCATTAGGGCGTGTCTGCCCATTATACTTTGGCTACAATTGCAGACACGTTTTAATTCATTTTCCCTGAACTATTACTTTTTATTTTCTGGAACAAAACAATTTTTGACGTTCTTATTTTGTAACGCCTGAACAGCCGCATAGCTATTTAAAAAATAATATTTTTTTAATAAATTTTCCATTGTGTTCCTTGGTTAATTATATTATCTTAGGTTGGTGATGCAGGTATTCTCCAAATATAACATTACAATCTTGATGATACTTTTGCGTAAATAAAATATGAGTATGCCAGACAATATCCGCTAGAGGCTCTGGCTGCAGAATACAATCAATATTATTGAAACGATTTTTTAATGCCTGTTTTAAGAAAGCTCGGTAGGCATCAATGGCCATGTTTATTGCATCTTCTGGCCACTCATAACCGCCATCTTGGTTAGTCATTGCTAATTTTGTTTTAACAACGTCTAGATTTAAGTCATCCACTTTATTGTATGAATAATCTAAATTCATTTTCATTCTAGTTTTATAAAATGAAATTTATCTTACCTAACTCATATTTATTTCACAATAGTCAAGCTAAAAAAGCGCTTGGCAGAGGTAACTAGTTACTAAAATGTACCAATAAGACTTGCAGCAAAATGGCTTCCGCCATAATGACCATAATATTCGGTGTGATTGGTAGTGGTCCACTGAAAAGAAATATTATAATTTTTAAAATTTTTACTAAGCCCAAGCGTATAATCGTTATAACTTAAATCAGCGATTTTTGGTAAATGATAATGGCCTATTAAAGCGAGTAACGTGATACCCTCAAAATCAAATAAAAACCGTGAAGGAATAGTATAATTAATGCCGCCGTTGTAATAATAACCTATCTTATGAACATTATAGACATTATTTGAAAAACCTAAATTGGTCTGTAAAAACTTATAATTAATGACTGCAATCCATTCCGTATAATTAAATTCGCTTGCTGAGGGATAGAAGCTTTTATAGTAACTAATGTCATAATTAAAATCGTCATTCACTTCTTGATAAAAACCGATAAATGGATCAATTTCCATATTAATATCAGTCTCAGCAAATTTTGCATTTGAACCCCAGACAGTTAAATAAAGGCCAATAGGAAAAGTGTAGGTAAACTCAACCTGGATAGCAGGTAAACTTTCAGTTTGGGTAATGCCTCGAAACACATAATTAGATAATAAAGCTGCACTTCCACTAGCTTTACTAACGATAAATTCAACTGGGCCTTGTTCTTCTTTTTTGTCATTTTTAGGATTTACAATGGGTGCTTTAGTCGAAGGATGCACCATTTTCTCAGCGTCATCGTTTGAAGCGCCTAAGCATAGAGAAGAACCACTACAAAGAACAAAAGTTATCCAACAAAAACCAACTAATTTCCATATCACTGCTTACAATCCAGTAAAAATTCCTTAGGCGACAGGAGCATAAAAACGTTAGGCTAACTTTGTCAAGCTCTTTTTAAGTAATTTAAGTTAGCGATATTATTTATATTTTACTCCTATGCGCCCTTTCTGGTATCTTAATTGGCAACGTTAAAGTCAACGTAGTACCCTGGCCTATGCCAGCGCTGTAAGCAGTCAAAGTAGCACCAATTTCTTGCGCTAAAATGGAGCTACTATGTAGACCCATTCCCTTTCCATCAGGTTTAGTAGTAAATCGAAATAGAAAAATAGAAATAAGGTTTTTAGGATCAATGCCAATGCCATTATCAATGACTTTAATAAGCACTTGATTGTCTTTGCTTTCAATTTTAAATTCAATGAAGCGTAACGCCTGCTCTCTTTGGGTTAGCGCTTCAATGGCATTAGCTACTAAATTATGCAAGATGCTCAAGATTTTAAACCGATCTTGATAGGCTAAGGGAACTTTGGAAAAATTTCTCTTAATGGTTATATTAAATTTTTGTAGTTCATTGGTATGGTTTTTTATTACTTCGTCAATCAGTTCTGCAATATTAATAACTTCAACAATAGAAACTGCGTTATGTTGAGAGTGCTTAATGACTAAAATAATTTCATCAATACTAATATTCATAGTCCGTAATTGCTCAATTATTTTAACACGTTCGGTAGGCCAAAGATTAGCCAATCCTACAATATAAATAGGAAGTTTTTTACCCTTTTGATCTTCGGTCAGAAATGAGGGTAAATCATGCTCATGTTCTTGTAAAAGTGCGCCTATTTTTTCTAAATTATTAAGCTTAGATTTACTTAATTCATCTTGTAATAGGGTCAAGGTCACTAAAATAGTATTAAGCATATTGCCAATATTATGCAAAAGCATGGTAGAGACTTCTGCTCTCCCTGCTTCGCGCGACAGCATGACTAATTTTTGATTTAAATTCATTAACTCTTGCTCATGCTTTTTTCGCTCGGTGATATCTCGTAATATGTAGATTGTATTCTTATCATGACGGCTAGCTTTTAATTCAATTGGCATGGACTTATCTTTATAACTAACGATCAATTCCTTAGCTTCTTCAAAAAATGATTCAGACATTTTTCCTAATTTTTCTTTACCATGTTTATCAATGATTTTTAACTGTAAAACATCATCAATTTTTTGATTACGCATATCATCTAAAGAACAATGAAAGGTAAGTTCTGCAGCATTATTAATTAGCTTAATAGTTGATTGACTATCTGTGATAATAATAGGTTCTGGTGCATTCGCAATGATATGCCTATTTTCTGCTTCTAATTTTTGCAATTCTTTATTAATTTTACCAATCGTTAAGATCCTTTCTTCTAACGCATGATGAGACGCTTCAATGACTTTTAATAAGGCATTTACTTGATTGCTCATTGAATTTAATTCATCATGCCCAGAAATATTGATTCGCTGGGAGTAATTTTTAAGCTCTGAAATGGTCGTAATTTGTTTATTAAATTCTTCAATACGCTTAATAATAATTGTATAAATGATTAATCCTAAGGTACTTAATACAATGATACTTATAATGAATAAAAGGAGCAGAAAAAAGTTAATGGATTCTAAGCTATATTGATAAATATCACGCTGCATAATAAATTTAATAACAGCGATAGGTTTTTGCTCTATATCTCTTAATAAGAGTGAGACACGAATTTCCTTATTGATAATAACACTTTCATTTCTTTCTAATAAATCAGCAGGTAAGGATGAGTTATAATTTAGATAATTTATTGTCAAAGGTAGCTTTAAACTATCTGAAAAATCTTTCAGATAACTTCCTGTTAACGAGCGCATTAATATTAAATAACCAATACCTAACCCACTATGATCGCTGGGCTTAATGGTTGATACAGCGACAAATTGCAGCTGATTATTAAACAAAGCATAACCACCTTTCGTATCTGTGTATTTTTTTTGGTTAAATAAAATGCTTCCAGGGTAAAAATAACGCTGTAACTCGGTTGTAGAGAAGGGCTTTGCCGCTTTATATTGCTCATCAACAGCTTTACTATAAACAACCCTTATTTGGTTATTTACTATAATAAAAGCAGCCCATTTATTATTCTCAAAGGTATCGTCCAGCAGATTCGATTGAATGTATCTTGAATTTTTAGTTAATGCAAAATTATAAGTATCATCCCAATTGCCCCAATCTAAGGCAGTGACCTTAAGGCGTAAAATTTCATTTTGAAAAATACTTCTTACTCGATCAATATTTTTATCAATTGACGCTCTTTCTATTTGTAGAACGCTCTGTAATAGCACTTGCCGGGAAATGAAATAACATGCCGTTCCTAAAAACAGCAAAATTAATCCTAATATTAGGCCAATTTTAGGCCTTAAATTATAGATGTTTAAAGGAAATTTCTTCATCCTTATACATTAATATTGTCCCTTTAATTAACTATAACAGCGATTTTAGAAATAACTAAATTTAAAAATTAACTAGTACCGTATAGGTATAGTCTTAACCTAAGGCTTATTCCTAATTGTTCACTTTTTAACATTAATAAAAAAATTAACTAAACTTAAGGTAAGTTAAGATGGCCAATAGCTCTAATACTCGCTAGAGAAGTTATTATTCGATAGCAAAGGAATAAAAATGAGTGAAAACTTAGACTTACGTATATTAATCATTGATGATAATCCAGAAATTCATCAGGCCTTTATTAAAATTTTAAAGGCAAAAAACCTTGATCAAGAGGATGAGCTTAGTAAGCTAGAGTTAGAAATTTTTGGACCTAGTCAAGAAGAGAAGAGGCTATTATTACCAAATTTTCATATTGCTACTGCCTCGCAAGGCCAAGAAGGCCTTGAAGAAATTAAAAAAGGGCTAAATAAGGGAGAGCCTTATGCCTTAGCCTTCGTAGACATTAGAATGCCTCCTGGCTGGGATGGGACAGAGACGATTAAGCAAATTTGGAAAGTTGATCCCAATATTCAAATTGTTATTTGTACAGCTTACTCTGATTATACTTGGGAAGAAACGGTGGCTCAGCTTGGGGGAAAAGACAATTTACTTATCTTAAAGAAGCCCTTTGATGCTGTTACTATACGTCAGGTAGCCTATGCTTTTACCAAAAAATGGCAGCTTGCTAAACAAACTCGCGAACAAATGGAGTTTTTAGAAGAGCGCATTACCGAACGAACGAAGTCACTGCAAAACTCGCTGTTAGTTACTCGGGGTACACTTGAATCATCGCCAGATGCAATCTTAGTCATTGATAATTCAAATAGAATTATTGATTATAATAAAAAATTAATTCATTTTTGGGATATTCCAGTCAATCTTTTTGTAGAAGATAACGCAGCTACGGTTTTAAGCTTTATTTCTAAAAAATTAAGAAAACCTGAATTATTCTCTGAGTTTTTTAAAGATCCCCAAACCAATGTGATAAGAACTGAAAAACTAGCAACCATTGATAATAAAGTTGTTGAAGCGCATAGGCAATCCTATAAATTAGATCAAGATACCATCGGCCATATTTGGAGCTTTCGCGACATTACGCAGCGAGCACTGATGGAGGAAAAAATACAATACCAGGCTACCCATGACCCCTTAACTAATCTAGCTAATCGTGTTCTCTTGTTTGATCGCATTGGGCATGCTATTGAGCAAGCGAAACGTGCCAACATGCTTTTTGGTTTACTGTTTTTAGATCTTAACCGTTTTAAGTTAATTAACGACAGCTTAGGGCATGCAATAGGTGATGAAGTATTAAGAAATGTCGCAGATCGTTTACAACTTATTATGCGAAAAACAGACACGCTAGCACGTATGGGCGGGGATGAATTTGTAATTGTTACCTCAGCTTTTGATCAAATTGATAATATCAAGCTATTTGTGCAAAAAATAATAGAAAGTTTTCATACGCCATTTACTATTAATGGCCATGAGCTTTTTATTAATACCAGTATAGGTATTGCCGTTTATCCTATGGACGGAGACACACCTGAGAAGCTATTAAGTAATGCTGACACTGCGATGTATAATGCTAAAGAAATTGGTGGAAATCGTTTTATCTTTTATAACAAAGAATTAACTAATTATCAGGTTAATATTCAGTTACAACATGACTTTTACGCCGCATTAAAAAATGAAGAATTTTATTTAAGTTATCAACCTCTTTATGATGTGCATACGGGGACACTAAATTCTATTGAAGCATTGGTACGCTGGAATCATCCAACTAAAGGGATACTTCTGCCCATAGATTTTATTCCTTTAGCAGAAGAGTTAGGATTTATTATTCCTCTAGGTGAATGGATATTAAGAACTGCTTGTAGGCAAAATAAAGCTTGGCAAGACCAGGGTTATCCTAAGGTAGTGATTGCTGTAAATATGGGTACAAAACAGCTTAAACAACCTGAATTAGTTCAGATAATCAAACAAATTTTAGCAGAAACTCAACTCGAAGCCCGCTATCTTGAAATTGAAATTACTGAAAATGTATTTATTAATATAGTTCAATCAAAAAGTGTGCTTTTGGATTTAAAAAAATTAGGGGTTAAAATTACGCTAGATGACTTTGGTGCCGGCTATTCAAGTATCAATTATTTAAGACAAATTGAAATTGATCAGCTTAAAATTGATAAATCATTTATTGATAATATTAGTAAAGACGAGCGAGATGAATTGATTATTGAAGCCATTATTTCAATGGGAGAAACACTAGGCTTTGATGTGGTTGCGGAAGGTGTAGAAACAGAAAAACAAATGCATTTTTTACAAAAAAAACATTGTGAAAAAGTCCAGGGCTATTATTTAAGTGTTCCACTGGAAAAAGACCAAATGGAGAATTTGTTGTCTGATCAATTAAATAAGAAGTAATCTCTTTATTTCTAATGGTTTTAAAAATGCCGCACTTCTTATTATTCATGGCAAAATAACTTAAGAAGCCTCAATCTTATACTTCCATGTCGATAGTGCGGCGACTAGAAAAAAATTAATTAAACGTATATTGCAGGCCCAATGCGACAGCATAATTGTTATTGTCTAAGCCAGCTGCCTTAGAAAAATATGACCGTCTTCCGGTATAACCGTTAGTAATTTCGGTGTCCGCTTTGACATTACCATAATGTGAGTAGGAGGCTTCAGCAAAGAGCTTTGTATTTTTAGTAAAGTGGTATCCTGCATTCAATGTGACTGAATGATACTTGGCATTATCGCCCCATTCTTTAAAGGTTAGGTTGCGAGAGTAGTGTTTATCATTGTCCTTAGCTTTGACCCAATTACTCAGTTTAACTAACAACCCCAATTCAAAATTGTTTATTGCATATTGCCCAGCAAGGCCAACATAAGGCGTATTAAAGGTTTGGCGATAGCCTATTCCAGGCTCATCAGCTGGGAAGCAACCAGAATGACGGCCATTGTCATACTGATAACATCCACCCTTTGCTCGAAAACTAAATTTGCTTTCTTCATAACCACCTAATAGCCCAAGCTTGTAATTTTGATCCTGAAGGAACCAAGTTCGTAAATTAAGATCAAGGCCATTTGCATAATTAAGATTGGTATTGTTATGATGCGACCAATCTGACCATTGTGATTGTGCGGCATTTAACCAATCATAATCATCCATACGCCCATTACTTTTAGCAAGCGTGGTCCACCCTTTGCCATTAATGCTAAGCCAAGACCGTACATCGTAATTTAATTCTGCTTTAGCTATTAAAGCATTTTTTATTTTCCAATCTAGCTGGCTAATTTTTTTACCTGTATTTTCCTCATACACATATTCATGTGCTTCGCCTGATAGACTTCCTAAGGTCGCATTTAAAGATAAGCCATTATTTTGATACGCTACCCGATCATGAGCCAACGTAGGTAAAGGGGATGCCACTGCTATTAACAAACTTGTTAATAAAATTGAGTTTTTTCTCATAATTTCTCCAATTTTTATTATTAATTGAGACCAGATTTATAGTCAATTTATAGAGGCTATTGCTTTGCTGAGCTCTAAAATAACGGAGAAAACTTAACGTTTTATTAACAAGTTGATTTTTTTTGTTATACTTGTGTTTTTTTTAAAGGCAAATCACCAAACCATATTAATCATAGCTGTGTTTAAGCTTAATGATTTTGCAGATGAAATTATGAAACAGTAGTACAAATTAAGAAGGTAATAATGGCTATAAAGCAAAATTCTTTTATTTGCAGAGAAATTCATAATGTATACGCATAATTTTTTTTCAGTAAAAATACGCCCTATTCAAGCTGATATTGCTAAAATTCGACTCAATGCTAGCTCGTATCTTAAAGACAATGATGATACGTCATTAGCGAAGAATGCTTATAAGGGTTGGTTTAGTAGAACCAGAGCTATTTTAACTAAACTTGAAAAAGCAGAAAATGAATTAACGATTTATGAAATAGTAAGCTATCAACAACAGCTCAGCAAGCATCTGCACTACATACGCAATAAAGACAGTCAAATGCATGCTGATAAACGTAAAGTTCTGCACCGTATTCTATTATCTTTAAATTCATTGATTACGCTTAAAAAAAAGCAATTATTTCAAACCTTAGCTAATTTAGAAGTGATATTAGCAGCTAACAAAGATTACTTTTCAGAAGAAGAAATCAAGCATTTTCATAAGCAAGTACATAAAATACAAAAGCTGTTTAACCCACACCATGCTCATCTTAGAATTTATTTAAATAAAGTAAAATCAACAATAGAGCACTTCATTTCTTTTATTAGAGAAAAAATAGCACCTGTGCTGCCTAAACATAATAAGCAATCAATTAATGTATCGGTTAATAAGTTGATGTTTATTTTAGAAGAAAAATTACAAACAGATTGCATGCAATTGCTAACAGAAATTAAAAATAGTATTAATACAAATCGTAAAAATAAGCTCTTTATTCATTTTGCCAAAAATCATAAACAATTATTAGCTATCTCTCCTGGGAATCCCGCAAAAAGTCACCAACTTTATTTATTTATTAAGGCGTTTTTAGAAGATTTAAAAGATCACATTGATAAAGCCACGACAGCAAAGTCGCGACAAATTTATGTGTCACAATATAATGTTTTAATTAAGCTATTTAAAAAAGTACAAAGAAACAATATTTATTACCTTGATGATAAACATTTTGATGAATTAGAAAATACGCGCTTTGAAATAGAAGCGCTAGAAATTAAACCTGCTCATGCGCCACCAAGGCAAGGAAATGAGATCATTCATTTTCTAAATGCATACGAAGACATATCTGCCCCACAAGCACAACTTAAAGGCGCTTTTCCTTCTATTATGCGCAGCATTCAGAATGCAAAGTATCTTATTTGTGTCGCTGGCTGGGAAATTAACCTGCACCTAGATTACCTGCAACCTACCCTAAAAACCGCAGAAGAACATGAAAAATCTCCCTATACATTAGGAAAAGTACTGGTACAAAAAGCGATAGATAATCCTAACTTGGTGATTGCTATTAAAGTATGGGCACAATTTTGGGATAATAAATTAACTTATCATCATGACTCTATCGCTTACTTGGATGCTATTGCAAAAGAAAAAGGGCTTAAAAATGGCTTAGCTGATTTACCTAATTTACAATTTCGCGCGGTAAATCATACCCGTAATTTTAACACGCACCACACCAAAGCAGTGATTACCGATGCCGAATTTACCCTTAATGACGGTACTAAAAAAAGGAAGTTAACAGCTTTTTATGGCGGACTCGATCTATCACGCGATCGTATGGATGACTTCCGTCATTCTAATCAAAGGGCTGCTAACGCCTATGGCTGGCGAGATACCCATCAGCAAGTCATTGGCCCTGTGGTCGCTGACATGCTTAATGATTTTGCTTCAGCGTGGCACAATGCAAACAATGGCGTATTAAAATTTTGGAATAAATGGACTAAGGATAAATATAATTATTGTAGTTTTGCCCGATTCTGCCGCAATATAGGCAATACGCAACTGCTAAATTATACAAAGCTTTCTTCGCCTAACTCCTTATGGCAATCACAGCTTTTACGTTCTACGATGTCCGTTTCGCATAGCAGTTTTTGGGCTGCTGCAAAACCTTATGAAAAAAGCATCGCTATAGGTTATAAAGACGCTATTGCTGAAGCCCAACACGTTATTGAACTTGAATCACAATACTTAATTGGCGGGCCTGGTATTCATGCCAAACCAGAACACGCTGCATTTAATCCTATCCCCCAAGCGCTCGTTGATAAAATTGTAGAACGTTTTAATGCAAATGAACCGTTTCATGTGTTTGTTACGCTACCTATGCTTCCTAACGCTAATAGCGCACCTGGTAAATTAGAAATGGATTCGATTAGGGCGCTGCAATGGTTGACTATAAAATGGATAATGAATGAGATTGAACAACGCACGCAACAACCATGGTGGCATTTTATTTCTTTCAATTTCTTAGCACAATGGCATGGACAGACACCCGAATATAAGCAATTAGCTTCACAAGAAGGAATTGATAGAAATAAACTCATAGAAGCAGCTCAACGAAGCCCCATTTACGTCCACTCTAAATTCCTTAGAGTAGATAATCACTTAATGATTTGTGGTAGTGCAAATGCTAATGAACGAAGCATGCGTGGGGATGGCGGCGATAGTGAGTTGGCCATTATTAGCCGCCCGGAACCAGGGTATGAAGAAGCCTGCCAGGAGCAAATCATTGCTCAACGGACTCATAATTATCGCGTAACCCTTGGGGAAGAATTTGTCAAAACCTATCCTGAAAGTGTTATTCACCCTGAACGATACGCTCAGCAAATTAGACAACAAGCATTATCAAATTTTAAACATTTTCACAGCAATAAAGAGAGCTTAAGCAACAATCCAACAGCAAGCATCTTAGCCACGTGGCCTTTTGTTTATTCTAAAGAACTTGGCCATGTCGGTGAGTATCAACCTGGCTACTCTAACCTCATTGACACACCTAAAGGTGAAGAAGAAGAGGATTTTTACCAATGGCATCCAGAACATTTCCCTGAAACGCTACACGCTTTAGCCAAACTTGACATTAGACTAGCTTATTAATTCCAAGCTGCGCCTCTATTGGCTATTAATAAGACCTCGCACATGGTAGAAGCAGAGTAAATTATAATTTTTTACTTATGCTTAAATATAAGCTCCTATTACACTAGTTTAATAGGAGCTACTGTACTAACTCTATGTACTTAACGGGGCTTATAATGTGTTTTTCTTTCAGCTTCTTCTATTTTACTTTGTAAAATATAACTATCTTTCTGTTTGCCATTTCTCCAAGACGGGTTGTTATATTCTTGGCGAAACTTACAAAGCAACTTAGCATCACTATATCCTTGCTTTTTAAGATAACTAGCTCTTGGGTCTGTTTTTAGTTGATTGTGAACATGTGCTTCTTGCCTTTTAATCTCGGCAGAGCGAGAACCATTATTACCCATTTTTTCTCCTGCTATTCAAAAGAGTTGTAAGTTGATTATAGCAGTAGCGAATTTAGCACAATTAACTGTTTGATAGTTAGATTATTTTTAACGCATAGATTGACTGGCAATATTTCCAATTCTTTTTTTCCAGTTTACTTTTAGAAAAAAGTTACAGTATAAATTGTGTCACTTCCTCAGGATAATCATAAATATCGGGGTTGACTTCCTTTAAAATGGGATTTCTGTCTTGATAAGGATCGTATTGATAAACGTAGAAAAAATCATCTCTAGCGTTTGGCTTCCTACCAAAATTAATTGAATCATTCGAATCTGAATCAATACGCACAGTATAATCACCACAGGCATACTCTGGCACCATGACGTTAGAGTCAGCGATAATAAGGTGTAGTGTAGGTGCTTCTAGAGTATTATCCTTCACTAAATGATGTAAAACGCCTAATGAATGCTCTAAGCAAATTTCAATGCCTATTGTGAAATCAGGCAAATTATCTAAAGTAAAGAGAAAGTCTTGTTCTTTAAATGTATAAGCACTCGGTTGTTGATCAGCATTTTGTGGGATTTCTTTACAAGGTGCGATTTTATGGCGACGATATACCTGCTCTCCTTGCTTAAAAAAGTAACAAGTATTTTTAAAATTATTAAAATAATCTTGTGCTTTTGCAAGTGCAAATTGCTCTCTATAGTTAAAAAACAATAAGCTGTTATGAGTTAACTTTTCTAGCGTATTAACAAACTGATACTGATCATAAGCTGCTGTTATATGATCTAGTTTTTCCTGCTTATCTTTAACAACAATTTTTTTTTGCGAGACAAGACTGCCAGCAATAATTAGCAGCTCCCTTTTACTGGTAAGATCAGCGAGTAAATTTTTAAATTTATGGATATTGTCTTGTGCCACAATTTGTTGATTACTAAGGCCATATTCACGCCAAGCAACAATAACAAATGCATCCGTATGTCGTTTTCTAGCTTCCTTATAACTGCGCATCGTCGAAAAAGCTAATGTCGCTAATTGCTCATCAAAACTTTTTTGCTCAAACTCCTTATTATGAGTTAAGTTAATCGCTACGAGCACAATTTTTTTCAAAATTAAAACACCTTATAATTGATCAAATTATAAATAATAATGGCCTTAAAAATTGCATTGATTCAAAAAAAGCCTCTAGGATAATATCAGTTAATTATTAAGAAATTATTACGTAGTGCCCAATGGCATTTTACCATCAGCTGCATAATAGTTTAAAAATGAAATAAAGATTGATTTTTTTAAAATTTAAACGTACTTTCTAGCGACTAAACTTTCTAAAGATATTAATAACTTACGTTGTGCAACAGGTTTTTTATAAATTACTTAGACATAGCTTTTATTATTTTATCGATTTGATTAGGGTGATTAATGAAATACGCTAGGAAGCATGAGACAAAGCGAACAATAGCTTACTTGGGTTTATTTTTAAGCCTTTATGGACAAGCAGCATCATCTCACGAGTTAGGAAGCCCAAAGCTCGCTAACGGACACCTTGAGTCTAAATTAAACGATGCGAAGCTTACGAATAACAGTTACTCTGGTTGGTTTATTACTGCAGGAGCAGGTTATATTAAACCTGATATTAACTCAGCGATTTATGTGGCCAATGGTTTAAGCGCCCCTAGCCCTTATAATATAGATAAATTTACTATAGAAGAAAAAAGCAAAACTGCTATCATCGTGGCGACAGGGTATAGCTGGTTTAAAGAGCAACATTGGTTTCCTAGTTGGTCTCTAGGCTTACGTTATCAACATTTTTTTAAAGAAGATATTGGTAAGCGCATCACCCAATACAATATTCCTGAATTTGAGAACTACCACTATAATTGGGAAGTAAGTAATGAAATCATATCTTTATTTGCCAAGATTAACCTTTTTCAATATTCTCGTTTTTCTCCTTACGTCGATGGGGCCATAGGCGCTGCATGGAATCATGGTATGAATTACCGCGAGATAGCGTTTGCTCATATTACCCCACGCATAAGTCCTGCCTTTGGTTCTCAAACTACAACTCGCTTTGCCTATAGTCTAGGCGCAGGCCTTGATTTTCCTCTGAGTAAACAGCTAGTAACATCACTAAGCTATGAGTTTCAAAAGTTAAATGATGTTTATTCAAACTATGGGCAATCTACCTGGTCGCAAGAGAAATTAAAGCTTAAGGACTATCAAGTTAATGCTCTATTTCTCACCCTGAGTTATGTATTTGAACTAACTAGGCCTATCGAGCTAACTAAATAATTTTCTGAGAATTCACATGAAAAAAATAATTTGCGGTTTGACTTTCGCCATTCTTTGCTTAGTAAAAGCAGTGTATGCTACGTCTAATCCTGTTTCATCAACATTATTACCCGTTTCAGGATTTGGTACGACCCAAATTGGTAATCAATCGAGTATCATTTATACTTTAACTAATCACTTACCATTTCAAGTCCCTATTACTACAACATATAAAACAACCGGGCAAGGCTTTAGTATAGCTGATAATTGCCTTAATCAGGTATTAATGCCTGGTGGCACCTGCCAGATTATAATTACCTTTACACCATTAAATCCTGGTACCTCAACAATCCAATTAATTTATGGGTATCATAATAATCGTATTCCCTTACCAGCGTTGCGAGCTCGAGCAACTAAAAACCCTGTTCCTCCCAAAACGCATGTTAAAGGTACTATTTTTGGTTTACCGAGTGAAACAACGCTAAGCCCCTTGCAAACACCTGACTTTACAGCAACCTATACTAATACCAGTGCTATACCGGTTGTAGGCTATGCGGGTGATCAAACCGGTAATAATCTTTTTAGTGTATCCCCTAATACAAGAGCGATCGTTAGTATTCTTAATAATACGTGCGGCACGGCTGCTGCACCAACTACCTTAGCACCAAATCAATCTTGTCTGGTTGAGGGTAAACTTACGCCGCTTGATTTAGGTACAGCACGTGTAACAGGCCTTTTTGTTTACGGTGCTAAAACGAGCCTACCTACAGCGCACACGTTAATACTGCAAGGTGGCAGCAGTGCATGTGTTGCAAATGGCCATGTTGAGTTACCTTTACCATCCGTGACTTATCGTTATGCTGATAATGTAGTTAAATTTGTGTTTGAGAATGACTGTGCTACTTTATCAACCACGTTAGGACAAGTGGCTATTGCAGCTACCTTTACCCCCAATTCGGGACAAACTGCTACTATTACAACCTCACCTTTATACGACACGTGCTCTGGCAAAACGTTAGCACCTCAAAATGATTGCTATGTGCTTGCATCGGTTATCCCGCAAAACCCAGCTACTACAATGAAAGTTACCGCACGAGTTCCTTCAGGTGGTTCAACAGCCACAGCCAGCACTTCTGCTCAAGTCAAAGGTAATGTTCTCACGACGCACTATATTCACTTTGTAAATCAGTGCCCGTTTAATGTTTGGTATGGCATAGCAAATGGTACCGGAGCGAACTCACCAGATCCTAATCCTAATCTGCCTGCACCTGCTTCAGCCTATTTCCTAGCTGCCCAAGTACCCGGTCAGGCCCCAAGTACGATTGATCTCACTGCTGCGTCTTATGTTAACGGTGCAATATGGGCAAGGACAGGATGTGCTTCTGATGGTACTAATTTTGCCTGCGAGACGGGTATGTGTAATACACTTACCTCAACATCTGGCACCTGTGTACAGCAAGGAGGCTCACGTGACCAGCCTGTCCCTCCATTTACTAAATATGAATTTACTTTATCTGCAGCACCTGGCTCAGATGGCGTTTATGATGTTTCCCTAATTAATGGTTTTAATGTACCCGTTCAAATTAAAGGCCTAGGTCCCACAACGCCTGCTAATCCATTTCAATGCACAGGCGCAGGTGCTGTATTACAGCCTACAGGTTCTCCGCTAGGCTCTTGTAGTTGGCAATTTAATCCTGCATTCTCAAACTTAAGTCCTTATGATTTTGTCTGGGTTAGTGCTGGCCCTGACACAGCGTGTAATTCTAATGCGGATTGTACGAATGGAAATGTTTGTGGCATGGCATTTAGCAGCGTACCTTCAAATGCTCCAATTAATCGCCGTTGTGGGCAATTTCTTGGCTACTCTACCTTAGCCAATTATTTTGGTTATCCTAGCGCTGGGCAATGGGGAAGCACTAATTTATATGCCAAATACAATATTGGAATACCAATGAGTGCTATATCTTCTAAAGACTATGGCTTTAATGGTGCTAATCCAGCCATTTTTGGTAATTTACTTGCATGCATTCCAACATCAAATCTATCTGCCGATACTTGCTATAACCCTGCCTCTAATTTACCAACCTGCTGTGGCTGTGTGAATTGGGATGCGCCATCTAGCCCTGTGCGAACTGCCTCTTCCTCACCTTGTCTTAATGTTAACAACGATTGGACTACCACAACAGGAACAACTGCTACACCCCTTAATGCTATCTTATGGCTGAAAAATGCTTGCCCTACGGCCTATGCATACCAGTTTGATGATCCATCAAGCTCATTTGCTTGTAACATAAGCCCAACAGGTTTTACCAACTATCAAGTTACTTTCTGCCCTGGCGGTATTAATTCACTCCCACCAGGCGCCTCAGATGGCCGGTTAAGCCTATAATTATTTTAATTACATTAAAATCCGGGTGAAAGCAAAGCTTTAACCCGGGAATAACCAATTTATACTAATTTCAGCAATAATGGTCAAATAACAAGTTCATAAACAAAGTAACCTATAAATCAAGCAATGATCTGAAATTGAGAAACGCATGAATTATGAGCGCCAATTAAAAAAAGTAATTGACTTTATTGGTAAACACCTTGATGAAAAACTCACATTAAATCAATTGAGCAACATAGCCTGCTTCTCAAAATATCACTTTCATCGCTTATTTACCGCTTACACTGGTTTATCTTTGCAACAATATATCCGTTGGCTGCGCCTAAAAAGAGCGGCACACCAATTGATTGTCGATAAAGATAAATCAATTATTGAAATTGCAATCAATGCCGGATTTGAATCACATGAGTCATTTACGAGAGCATTTAAACAAGCTTGTCATCTTAATCCAAGTGAATTTAGAGCGAAGTCGAGCTGGCAAGTGTGGGAGCAACCGCCATATTGTTTGTCTAAACAAGGTGAAATGATAATGACTGTAACGATTAAAAATATTAAAGCACGCCGTCTAGCAGTACTAGAACACCAGGGTGATCCTGCAAAACTAGGTGATAGCGTTAATAAATTAATTAATTGGGCTAAAGCTCAACCGATTAACTTAAAACCTAAAGCTGGAGATGCCTTTGGCTTTGCCTATGATGATCCCAAAACAACGCTGGCAGCAGAATTTCGCTTTGATCTTGGCATCACTATACCAGAACAATTAAAAATTCAAGGCGAGTTGGTTGAAAAACGATTACCTGCTGGCCGTTATGCAGTAGCCATACATAAAGGTTCGCGTGGTAATATTGGCGATACCGTGTATGGGTTATATCGTGATTGGCTACCTAAATCTGGAGAAGAATTAGGCGATTTACCCTGCATTTTTTGTTATTACAATTTTGATCACGAAGTTGCTGAAACAGAATTAGTAACGGAGTGCTGGTTGTTATTAAAATAGCTAACAACTCAGCAAAATTTAGCACTTTTTCTTTAAAAATGGCTAATTAATTCTTTAAAGCTAGATTAACTATTTCTGGGCATATTTTAAGTATTTTTATTTAACTTAATCTATGCCCTTTGTGCATTACTTAAGTGCGCTTAACACGTAAAAAACCTAAAAATTAATTATTTAACACTCTGAAATTCTTTTAGTTCTCGCTGAAGTTGAACAATTTTTCTCTCACGACACGTTGTGACTTGAGTAGACTCAACAGTTACGCCGTCAACTTTTTTTCCCAAAATCACAGGCCTCATGCAATCTCGCCAAAATTTTTTATCATTATCCTTAAAACCAGCCGCTTCACATGCTTTAGCAATCTCCTTGCAAGCATTTTTAGCTTCACCTGAAAAAACGGCAGGCGAAAATAAGAAAGTAGTTGCCATAATTAAACTAAGTTTCTTCATCACTCTTATCCTTAAGTTATGAGATACCTATTAATAGTAGGATAGAAGCTTTGCTTAATCAAAAAGCAAGTGTGGCTTTGGCGAGGCGTGGTTGTATTTACCTGCCTAGCTTTGAAAAATATTTATTTTTAAAGCTAAAGTAAGCAGCCAATATTCCATAGCTAAAACTTAATCAGGAATGATTCTCTACATTTAAGTTGTTCATTGCAATAGATTATGGATTTCGATTAGAGATAGTAATATTCAAATAGTAGCGAGTTGATTTACGCTCGCCTGTTTTTATAAGCAAGTTTTTCTCAACTAAATCACGTAGATCTCTTGTGGTTGTAGCAATCGTTGCGCCAGTAATATTCATATAATTTTTTGCGCTCAAACCACCAATAAATCCTTCAGGGCCCGCACGAAATAAACGAAGTAATATTTTTTCTTGCCGCTCGTTAATCTGATTTTGTGCTTTGCGCATAAATGCTGCTTTCTCAACAATCCAATGAGCCCACAAATTAGTGTTCTGTTGTGCTTCAAGAACTATGCCAGCAAACCATAGCAACCAATCGTTTAAATCTAATGTAGTACTCGCTTTCCCTAACTGCTCATAATATTCTTTCTTCTTTTTTAACAATGTTTTTGCCAATACAACTATCATTGGCCTTGCATATCCCTGCGACAAAATCTTCTCTGAGATGCCTCTACCAATTCGACCGTTCCCATCTTCAAAAGGATGAATGCTTTCAAACCATAAGTGAGCAATTCCAGCCCTTGTCACTGCAGGTAAAGGATTATTCCCATTAGGCGCTGTCTCTTCAAACCATCTTATAAAACGACTCATTTCAGGCATCACAGTTTTTGATGGAGGAGCTACAAAATGAATCTTTCTTGCATAATCAGGCCCAGATACGATTTCCATGGGTTCTTCATGAGTTCGATATGCCCCGCTCACCTCTATACGATGATTATGTCCCATTAAAAGCTTGTGCCAATGACATAAAATTTCATGTGTCAAAGGCTCATCAATTGTTTGATATAAATCAACCATCATAGAAGCGATGCTTTTTTCAGCAGGAGTCGCGTTTATGGTATTAACAGATAATCCCAGCTCCCGCTTAATAGAAGACTGAACACTTTCACGATTTAAATACTCACCTTCTAGCAAAGAAGTATCCAGCGCCTCCGTAGATAGCAATTGCACAAATAATTCCTGTTTGTCCTCATTTGAAATATGAGTAGACGAACCAATAATAATACCAGCCTCTAGAATAAAAGAGTGCTCAAATTGTAATAATTTATCTTTATCCCAAGTAAAATTTGGCCAATCTTTTAACTGCCAATTCCAAGTCATGATTAATAATCTTAGATTTTATTAATCATTTTAACATAAAAAAATGATTAATAAGCAGCTATTTTATTAATCATTAGGAGATATTCTACTCATTACGAGTAGGTTGGGCCACCCGGCCCAACACCTACCCCAACTCATACCTTAATTGTCCCAATTCTCCCATGCCTATCGCTTAACAGCTTACCACAGATAATAAATTGATATGATGCACTTATCATGTTTCCAATCTATTGCCGTTATAACATAAACTTGCTTTATTGAGCTGCAATGCAAGTCGCTGGATTTTGAGTTTATAGAATAGCGTGGGAGTTGGTAATCAGTTGTTGGGCCGTGTGGCCCAACCTACGATTGTGGTTTTGGTGGGGCGGCGACAATCACATTGGCCATTTAATTATTTGATAATAAATGATTATTTAAATGTGGTTTTGCAAAAGGCCACCATTTATATAGTATCACCTTTGGAATTGAACCGAACTCCACCTATCTAATGTTCTTCTATTCGCGAACAGCAAACGTAATATTTTCTCATAAAAGTCTGGTATTCTGTAATTCATCAAGCATAGAAAGGTACATAGTGAATGTATTTTGCATTTTTAATCTCAGGGTTACCAACTTTAATTTTATTTTGATCCAATGCATCTTTAATAATTCGCGAAGCAAGAGCATAATTTTTTTCATTAATCCCCAATCTTTGGCGTAAAGATGCGTTTGTCATTTTTTCGTTTGATAAATATTTTAAAATACAATGTTGGAAGCAAGCTTCCACACGCTCTTGTTTACTCATGTCTTGATAGTTTTTAGGGGCGTAAAGTATTACTTTAAAAGCTGTAGTACTAATTTCAAATCTAAGTGGTGGTAATCCATATAATTCAATAGCTGTTAAAGTCCTTATTAAACCACTGCCTCGATCCTCACAAATATGAGTTTTATACATTATTCTGGCAAGTAATTCGTTTCTAAGATTAGTAGAACCAAATAATCTATCAACAGATGTTTTCGCAATTAAAGTACCCGGATTAGTGATCTCCATACGATCGGAAAAAATTTCAACTTTAGGATGAGTACTATCAATACTAAAATCTTGATGGATCATTGCATTTGCTAAGAGTTCACGTATTGCAACAGTAGGATAAACAGTCACATTTTCTCGGAAGACATTTTTAATTACCTCACTCCCAGGTAGCTGCTCTTGTATATAATCAAGTATTTCATTAAAACCAATTGCATAGCCTCGATTAAAGGTTTTATCTTTGATTGCTTCAACTTTTGATGAACCTTTGTAACAAATTACACGAATACCTCGTCTTGCATGACCAGAAAAATGGGACATATTTTTTGCTGCAAGTAATACACCCAAATTATTAATCACATATTGATGATTCTCTAGCTTAACAAGACAGTATTCTTCCATTTTTTGTATTACTGTATCGTCGTTCCCAGGCATTGGTATTTTTAAGAGTTTAAAAAACTCAACCACATCGATTTTATTTAGAATTTCCGTTGTTGATATAGGTGCATCAGCGTCTTGCTCTTCAAAACTAGGTACCTTCGATCTTAATAAACACCAGCCTATTTCTTGTTTCGACATTTTATGAGTGGATGCTCCACTGCTTATATAGGATTCTTCCATGCCCTTACCACGTATATGGACTGGCTTTCCCTTAGATTCTTTAATATAGATAAACAACAAGGTTTTTTCTCTATAAACCGTTACAGCATGATCAATAGATATTTTAGGTTCAACTCCTTCTCTAGCGATACTACTAAGTTTACTAATAATATCTTTGATTTTTTTCTGATCAAGGCCATTTATTTGCCCCTGATCGTCTATACCAAAGACTAAGTAACCACCATGAGTATAATTTGCAAAAGCTGAAATATGTTTAGCTAAATTTGGAGCACCCTTACTTGAAACATCAGTCTTCCAGTCCAACTCATTGAGTTCATGAGGCAGTGGATTCAAACTCTTTTCTAAAAGTTGTAAGGCTAAATCTAGCCATTGCCTCTCTATTGCCATAAATCATACCTTTAGCACATGAGAAACATTATATAATCAATTAGTTATTTAATTTTGCGGCAATATGATCACATGAGATGTTACTAAGACCCATAATGGTTTTTGCTTTCAAAACTAGTCTACCTTATTAAGCAGAGCAAATTGAATGTTGCATTGGAAGGAAAACCATGTGGGCTTTAAAATACCTAAATACTTGCCCACAGGTCTGTAAAATACGATGTGCTGTTTCTACAGCACCTCTTGATTCAACACGTCGTAATACTGAAAGTAAATCTGGTGCAGTGATTTCTTTTATTGGCCGTTTACCAAGCCAAGGAAAAATATTTTGCTCTAGTCGAATTAAAATTCTTTTCCCATGATCCAAAGTCCATTTTGGAGTAAATTTTACATGCCATTCTCGTGCAATTGCTTCCAGTCTATTTTGCGCCGCTTCTTTATTTGCTCGTTTGATTGATTGCTTTAAGGCTCCGGGATCAACCCCATTAGCTAGATGTTTTCGAGCATCTTCTCTCATATCTCTTGCTTTCGCCACGCTTACCTCAGGAAATGCTCCGAAAGATAATTTCTTTTCAATACCATTAAAGCGATATTTAAGCCTCCAAAGTTTCGAACCGTTTGGATTAACTAAAAGATATAGGCCGCGCTCATCTTTTAATTTACAAGGCTTCTCTCTTGGTTCTGCATCCTTAACATCTTTCACTTTTAGTGCCATGGGGGCCTCACATTTATTACAGATCAAAAAGCCACCTCAAAGGCCCTATTTTAGAGTTAGAATATGGGGGCTTTCTTTAGAATTTATTGGAAGAGAGATTAAATAAAAAAGCCTTATAATCAAGGCCTATTGGATGTTATTGGAAGAATTTAGAAGTTTAAATGGTGGAGGCGGCGGGAATTGAACCCGCGTCCGCAAATCCTCTGCCTTTAGATCTACATGCTTAGCTTTGCCGTTTGAATTTCACTGTGGCCTCTCCGACAAGCAGGATCGAACACAGCTAGTCTTTTAGTTTCGCTTCTAAGGGCAAGACAACCAAAGAAGCTAGCTTATCTTCTATGACCGTTGATTCGATACCGATAAGCAAGCTCGGTCAACGGGGCGCTGGTTTTATGGCAGCGCACGGTGCGGTTACGCTATCAAAGCTTACGCAGCGATAGCTTCACCTGCAAAGTTTTCATCGTTTGCATTTATATTTAATTGAGAATGATTTACGAGAGATCTCTCAGTTCTCGGCATGCACCTCCGGTTTTGCAACCCGCGTCGAAGCCAAGTCGCCCCCAAAAATGACTGATCTAATTATATCATATTTTTTAAAGATTGCATTTTAAAAACGTAATGAATAGGCAGTAAATTTGTTTATTTTAGCTTTAAGCGTTCCTGAGTTGTTGAGCCATACCAATGGACAGCACGGTCGAGCCGCGGTAATTCGGAGGCTGTGGCATGATTAATAAGGTTTTGATTTTTGTATTTTCTATAATTTATTGATTTCTATTTATGCATAGGCCAGTAATTCGCTATGTAAGTTAATGTTATGGGCACACTCGAAAGGATTGCTTGTTAAATTAGGCTGGCTAAGCGAAACGCCGACTAACGATTAGTTGTTGGGCTGCACTGCGTTTAGCCCAACCTACCTTTCTAATAGATGCCGTGGTCAAACTACAGTTCGGTTGATATGAAAGAGTAAGTCAGAGAAACGAATTGCCGTGGCTTGACCACGGCATCCATGCGATTTGTAATCTTGATAGGTTATGCAAACCTTTAACCTATACCATTATGACGTAGTAAGGCATCAATGGTAGCCGGTCTTCCTCTAAAGCTTATAAATGCTTCGCTGGCTTTTTTTGCCCCGCCTACTTCTAAAATTGCGTGCAGAAAATCACGGCCAGTTTTGGGGTTGAAAATGCCTTCTTCTTCGAAGCGGGCAAAAGCATCGCTTGAAAGGACTTCAGCCCATTTATAACTGTAATAGCCTGCTGCATAGCCACCAGCAAAAATATGGGAAAAACTATGCTGAAAACGATTATAATCGGCAATAGGTACCACAGTAGTCTGTTTACGTACTTGATCTAGCACGGTTTGGATAAAATGTGTTTGGTTAGGGGCAAACTCTTGATGAATACGAAAATCAAACAGTGAAAATTCAAGCTGGCGCATCATCGCCATGGCGGATTGGAAATTTTTAGCAGCCATGAGCTTTTCATACAAGCTAGCAGGTAGTGTTTCTTTCGTTTCAACATGTTCAGTCAATAATTCCAGCGCACTTTTTTCCCAACACCAATTTTCAAAAAATTGACTCGGTAATTCTACTGCATCCCATTCTACGCCATGAATACCTGAGACATCTAAATACTCAACACGGGTCAGAACATGATGGAGGCAGTGGCCAAGCTCATGAAATAAAGTTGATAATTCATCATGCGATAAGGTAGCTACTTTATTGGCACTGGGTTTAGCAAAATTACACGTTAACGTAGCTATAGGTGGCTGAATATTATTGCCATTTAAACGGCGACGGCTTTGCATAGAATCCATCCATGCCCCACCACGTTTATTTTGCCTGGCAAATAAATCCATATAGATAAAACCACGCACCTCATTGGCTTCATCGGTTAACCGATAACAAATAACATCAGGGTGCCAGGTATCGACATTAGGTACGACATCAAGGCGAATACCATATAAACGCTCAATAATTGTAAATAAGCCGGACATGACTTTATTTAATGGAAAATAAGGGCGTAAATCTTCTTGCGATAGATCGTAATGCTTATGGCGCATTTTTTCAGATAAATAGGCAATGTCCCAGGGTTCAATATGCTCTAATCGATATTGTTCTTTGGCAAATTGTTTTAAACTTGTTATATCTTGTTGCGCTTGGGCATGGGCACGGCTTGCTAAATCCAATAAAAACTGCACTACATCTGTAGTTGATGAAGCCATTTTAGTGGCTAAGGATAATTCCGCATAATTAGCAAAACCCAATAATTGCGCTTTTTCATGGCGCAGAGCTAACATTTCATCAATAATAGCACTATTGTCAAAATGACCAGCATAAGGGCCTTGATCGGATGCTCTGGTCACATAGGCATAATAAAACTCTTCGCGTAACGACCGATCATCGGCATAAGTAATGACAGCTAAATAGCTTGGAAATTCCAAATTTAAAACCCAGCCGTCTAATCCTTCTTCAATAGCCAACTCTCTTGCAGTATGCAGAGCATGTTCTGGCAATCCTTTTAATCTGCGAACATCGGTCACATGCACGCTAAACGCTTGTGTTGCATCTAATACATTATTTTCAAATTGGTTAGAAATCTCAGAAAGACGAGTTTGAATAGCTTCAAATCGTTCTTTATTTTCTTTCGATAAAGCAACACCTGACAATTCAAAATCACGCAGCGCATCAGTCACGATTTTTTGTTGAATAATATTTAAATCTTCTTCATCAATTGAGCGAATCGCGTCATATAATGCTTTGTTGTGGCCAATTGCAGCTTCATAAGCAGAAAGTTTCGGCAAGCAGGCTTGATAACAGTCGCGTAGGGTTTTAGAATTTACCACAGCATGCAAATGCGACATAGGCGACCAAAACTTTTCCAAAGCGTCGTCTAAATCCTCAAGCGGTTGCATTAAATTCTCCCAGGTAAAGGGCCCTGGCTGCGCTAGCAATTTAGTAATTTTTTGCAAATTTTGCTGCAATAACGCATCTAATCGTTCAACAAATGTCTCAAGCTTAAGATCGCTAAAAGTGGGTAGGTGAGCCTGTGGCATAATTTTTCTCGGTAAAAAGAAAAAAATTGTAGCATTATCTTCTATCTCACTCCATGCTTATCAAAACTGCGGAAACGAAAAAGTGACAGGGTCTAATTCTGGCTCTGCTTCTTTATCTAAGTTTTCTGAATCTATTAATTTACTACGCTCTTTTGTGCCTTGAGAAAAGAAACTATGCGTAACTAACACAGACGATTTTTCTGCTAATTTATTAATTTCTTTTGCTGGTTCTTGCGCCTCAATGGCTTGCCACACGAGATAGCCTGTCACGGTAATGGCCAGAACAAGCAAAGCGCTAATAACAGGAACAATACCCATCGTTGCAAATAAAGGCAGAGCAAGCGAGGCTGCTACAAAGAGGGCCGTCGTACTGCATATCCCAAATATTACCTTTTTATATTCATAATTGATTCTTTCATCTAACTGCTTTTGATATTCATAAATTTCTACCAAGTCTTCTGGTGAGCCTTCTTTTCTAATCTGCTCAGCAAGCTTTTCATAGTCATTTCTTAATTGTTGTAAGCGCTTAATTTCGACAGCAGCTTTGATAGTTGCTAAAAGGATGTCATAGGCAAAAAGTGCAACATTAAGATAGATACCAAACGGTGCTAAGGCGCCTACCAAAACAAAGCAATTTAAAAACCCGCCTGTCATCCAAGCGATATCATTAAAGAGTTCAAACCACCGACGATTTAATTGCGCATTTAATCGCGCAGTCCAGCCTAAGTTTTTTTCCTCCTCACTCATCCAAAAACCAGGCAGTAAATGTTTAAATAATAAAAAAAGGTTCGTAGACAAGCGTGGAATAAAAAATACCCAACCTAGGTAAGCAAAAAAGGGATTAGCATATTTATTGAAAGTCTTCATTGACTCACAAAACAATTCAAATTCTTTCGCTACAGGAACAATCGTATCTAATACACGCTTGCTGCGAATGATAATAAGGCGTGGCCAATTTACTTTTTTGACGTTGCCGCGAACTTTTTGCGTCAGATTATTAGAAGACTCAATATCAAGTGGCGAGATATCGGGAAATTTAATACCTGCTTGTTGAAGTAGTTGGCGATAAATTTTTTGCTCATTTTGTAAACGCGTTACTTCGCGTGGCACGTTTAAGTAATATTGATATAAATGAGCTAATAACTCAGAGAGCATCAGCGCTGTAATTAATTCTTCCTTTAATTGCTCCTGGTTATAATTTGCACGTGTATAATTATGCACTAATTGAGTACAGAGCACGCTGTACTGTAAATCCAGCAAGGCGTATTTATTGTTTTTAACTAAAGGAATAAAAAACTCTTTTTTCTTAGCCTTTATTTTATCACGCAGGTTCCATATTAATTTCTCTTTATCCAATGGCGTGATTTTTATTGTTTCTTGCAGGTGGCGCATTACAGCTGTCATACTACTCCTGAAAGTATTGGCAACGCAAAATTGTCACCAATTTTGACATTAATTTCAATAAATGGGCTTTATTTAAACATATTTTATTTTTAAAATCACTTTAATCGCTAAGCGGGTAATATAGGCAAGCGATTTCAAAGTTGAGCCAGCTAAAATTTGCTTAATTTAAGGATAAAAAATACTTTTTATAGACAATTAGATTATAATATTTACTAATGTAGTAACTTGCTGAATGATAACTTCTGAGCGACAATAACCACTTTGCTGATAACCTAAGAGAATAAATGAGTTTTACAGACGAATTAGCAAACGCAATTCGCGTTTTAAGTATTGATGCTGTTGAGCAAGCCCAGTCAGGTCATCCTGGGATGCCTTTAGGTATGGCAGATATTGCAACCGTTCTATGGCAAAAATTTTTAAAACACAGCCCAAGTAATCCTTACTGGTTTGACCGTGACAGGTTTGTGCTATCAAATGGTCATGGCTCGATGCTTCTTTATTCTTTATTACACTTAACAGGTTATAATTTAACAATTAATGACTTAAAGCATTTTCGTAAACTTCACTCTAAAACACCAGGTCATCCTGAGCATGCTGATACCCCTGGCGTTGAAACAACAACAGGCCCACTTGCTCAAGGCTTAGCAAATGCCGTAGGTATGGCTATTGCGGAAAAAGTTTTAGCTAAGCAATTCAACCAACCAGGCTTAGAATTAGTTAATCATTTTACCTATGCCTTCATTGGTGATGGCTGTTTAATGGAAGGCTTATCGCATGAAGTTTGCTCGCTCGCCGGAACCTTAGAGCTAGGGAAATTAATCGTTTTTTATGATGACAATGGCATTTCCATTGATGGTAAAGTTGACGCTTGGTTTACAGATGATACAGCGAGTCGCTTTAGGGCTTATAATTGGCATGTTATTGAGCAAATAGATGGGCATGATCCCGATGCGATTGAAGAGGCCATTAAAAAAGCACGTACGGAAACAGGCAAACCTAGTTTAATTATTTGTAGAACAATTATTGGGTATGGCTCTCCAGTTGCCGGTAGTGAAAAATGTCATGGCTCACCCTTAGGCAATACTAATATTGAACAAGTACGTGTGAAATTAGGCTGGTCACATGAGCCTTTTACCATTCCTGATACCATTTATGCCCAATGGAGTCATATCGAACAAGGTAAACACGAAGAAAATAATTGGCTAGTGCTATGTCAACGTTATGAGCAGCAACATAGTGAGCTATATCAAGAATTTTTACGACGTATTAATGGCGATTTACCAGATACTTGGGATACCTTAGGCCAAGATTTTATTAATGAATGCCGTTTACAAGATAAAGCCATGGCAACTCGTAAGAGTTCGCAAGCCTGTATTGAACATTTTGCTAAATTTCTTCCTGAAATGTTAGGTGGCTCTGCTGATTTAACCAGTTCAAACAATACCAATTGGTCAGGCACTAAGCCTATCACCGCTCAAGACAGCTCAGGGAATTATCTTTTTTATGGTGTGCGGGAATTTGGCATGGCAGCCATTATGAATGGCTTAGCACTGCATGGTGGATTCATTCCCTATGGCGGCACCTTTTTAGTCTTTGCTGATTATGCGCGTAATGCTATTCGCTTAAGCGCCTTAATGAAGCAGCGCGTTATCTATGTTTTTACCCATGATTCCATTGGGTTAGGTGAAGATGGCCCAACGCATCAACCGGTTGAGCATGCAGCAATGCTGCGCATGACGCCTAATTTGCAAGTTTGGCGACCTGCGGACTTAACTGAAACTGCTGTCGCTTGGTATTGTGCTCTCAGTCATCATACAGGCCCATCGGCTTTATTGCTGTCTCGGCAAAATCTACCGGCTTTAAAACATCAGGCGGACGCTTTTGAAAGCATTAGTCGTGGCGGTTATATCATTGCTGATTGCGAAGGTAGGCCAGAGATTATTCTGTTAGCAACAGGCTCTGAAGTACAAATAGCAATAGCGGCAGCAAATCAATTAAGCCAACAAGGGAAAAAAATTCGAGTTGTTTCTATGCCTTGTTGTGAGCGTTTTCTTGCAGAAGATAGAGGCTACCAAGAACATGTTTTACCCAATGCTGTTCGTAAACGGGTTGCTATTGAAGCAGCAGCAACTAACTATTGGTATCGCTTTGTTGGCTTAGATGGCGCGGTAATTGGGTTAGATCGCTTTGGGGTATCTGCACCAGCTGAAGAAGCTTATGCTTACTTAGGCATTACAATAGAACATTTAATTAGTGTTATTAACAAACTTTAATCAAATTACATTAGCCCTCGTCCATAACCGGTCGCTTTTGCTTTAGTGCAAGGCATAAAGGTTCGAGAAGCGGCGTTTACATTGAGTAAATGTTAAGCCGCAGAACCATTTATAACGTCGCAATAAAGCAAAAGATGGCAGTTAGGTAAGAGGTCTATGGAATCTTTCATTCTGGAGAAGTAATATGGCTCTGCGAGTTGCAATTAATGGCTACGGACGTATTGGCCGCTGTATTTTACGTGCGATTTATGAATCTGGTCGCCAAAATGAATTTAATATTGTTGCTATTAATGACTTATCTAGTATTCAAGCAATAGCGCACCTGACTCGTTATGACACCACCCATGGTCGTTTTAATCATGAAGTCAACGTTGAGGATGATCAATTTTTAATAGACGGACAAGCTATTCGTGTTCTTGCTGAACGCGATCCTAAAGCATTACCTTGGAAAGAGTTAAATGTTGATATCGTTTTAGAATGCACAGGCTTATTTACCACCCGTGAAAAAGCAATTCAACACATTGATGCCGGTGCCCGCAAAGTATTAATTTCTGCACCAGGAAAAGACGTTGATGCAACGATTGTTTATGGGGTAAATCACCAAACCTTACGCACAAGCGATACTATTGTTTCTAATGCCTCGTGTACCACTAACTGCTTAGCACCTGTTATTAAACCTTTGCATGAAGCGCTAGGGATTGAGCATGGTTTAGTAAACACAATTCATGCTTATACCAATGATCAGATGTTACTTGATGGTAGCCACAGTGATCTAAGACGAGCACGTGCAGCTGCTCATTCAATTATTCCTACAAAAACAGGCGCAGCTTCAGCTGTTGGCTTAGTTTTACCTGAATTAAATGGTAAGTTAGATGGCTTCGCAATGCGGGTTCCGACACTCAATGTGTCAGTCATTGACTTAACGTTCACTACAAAGCGAAATACGAATGCAGATGAAGTGAATGATATTATGCGTCGTGCTAAAAGTGATATTTTACATATTAACGATGAGCCTTTAGTTTCTTGTGATTTTAATCACTGCCGAGCCTCTGCTATTTTTGATACCAATGAGACAAAAGTACTGGGTAATTTAGTGAAAGTGGTTGCTTGGTATGATAATGAATGGGGTTTTTCAAATCGCATGCTTGATACTGCTAGCTGTATGATGAGTTGTTAAAGGATGTAATCATGAATTTGATCAAAATGAGCGATTTAGATTTGCGTAATAAACGCGTCTTAATTCGCGAAGATTTAAATGTGCCTATTAAAGATGGGATCATTACCAGTGATCAGCGATTACAAGCAGCGCTGCCCACATTACAAAACGCACTTGATGCAGGCGCTGCTGTTATTGTTCTATCTCATTTAGGGCGCCCTGAAGAGGGAAAATTTGAAAAACGCTTCTCTCTTGAGCCAGTTGCTGACTATCTGGCTAAGCATTTAAATGCGCCGGTGCGATTTGAACAAGATTATTTACAGGGTCTCTCTATCAATTCTGGTGAATTAGTCGTTTGTGAAAATGTACGTTTTAATAGTGGCGAAAAAAATAACGATGAGCAACTTGCAAAGCAATTAGCTTCGTTATGCGATATTTTTATTATGGATGCTTTTGGCACTGCGCATCGCGCGCAAGCATCTACCTATGGTATTGCAAAATTTGCGCCCATCGCTGCAGCAGGTCCTTTACTGGTGCGTGAACTAGAAGCGGTAGAAACAGTCATGAAAGACCCTGCAAAGCCAATTGTGGCAATTGTGGGCGGTGCAAAAGTATCCACTAAATTGACACTGCTTAGGCATTTGGCAGAGATGGTTGATTACCTCATTCCTGGCGGTGGTATTGCTAATACTTTTTTAAGAGCGCAAGGCTATGAAATAGGTTTATCACTTTGTGAAGATGATTTACTTGATGAGGCACGAGCAATTTTAGAATTAGCGGCTCACCATGGCTGTCAGATTGTTTTACCAACTGATGTGGTTGTTGGTAAATCGTTTAATGAAAACTGCCCTGCTTTTAATAAATCGCTTACAAATGTTGCCAGCGATGACATGATTATGGATATTGGTCCTGATACAGTTGGGCGTTACTTAGATATTATTGATGAGGCTAAAACAATTATTTGGAATGGCCCCGTAGGTGTCTTTGAATTTGCTCAATTTTCATATGGCACCCGAGCCATAGCTATCGCGATTGCAGATAGTGACGCTTTTTCAATTGCTGGCGGTGGGGATACATTAGCTGCTATTGATCAATATAATTTAACGGAACAACTATCATATATCTCCACGGGTGGTGGCGCATTTCTTGAGTGCCTTGAAGGAAAAACCTTGCCATCTGTGGCTATCTTGGAAGAACGAGCTTATGCTACATCGACGAACTAAAATTGTTGCTACCCTGGGTCCTGCATGCAGCCAAGCTGATACATTACGTGCTATTTTAGCGGCGGGTGTTGATGTATTAAGGGTTAACTTTTCGCACGCTGATCAATCAGTCTTAACGACTATCACAACAGCACGCGCCATTGCATATGAATTAAATCGACCATTAGCAGTCATGGCGGATTTACAAGGGCCTAAGTTGCGAGTTGGTAAATTTCACTCAAACCAAATCAACCTTGTTCCTAACCAGCAATTTATTCTTGATTGCGCAACCAAAGAGCTAGGAGATGACACATTTGTAGGAGTAAGTTACTCAGCTCTCTGTCATGAAGTCGCCCCTGGAGACACGCTATTACTTAATGACGGGCTAATTGAATTAAAGGTAACAAGTGTAGAAGCACCGCGTATTTTTTGTAAAGTCATCGAAGGTGGCATTCTAAAAAATAATAAAGGTTTAAACCGCAAAGGTGGCGGGCTAGCTGCTCGGGCGCTTACAGATAAAGATAGAGAGGATATTCACACGGCTGTTGAAATGGCTGTTGATTATCTTACCCTTTCATTTGTGCAAGATGAGTCGGACATTGCCGAGGCACGTCAAATACTAGATAAGCTCAATGCACCGAATATACCTATTATTGCTAAAATAGAACGCACTGAAGCGCTGCACAATTTAGCAGAAATTATTAATGCATCTGACGCTGTTATGGTCGCGCGTGGTGACTTAGGTGTTGAAATCGGTGAAGCAGAAGTGCCTGCTATTCAGAAGAAAATTATTGAGCAAGCAAGGCGACTTGATAAAGTTGTCATTACAGCCACGCAGATGATGGAATCGATGATTTATCAACCACAGCCTACGCGGGCCGAAGTATCAGATGTTGCTAACGCTATTCTCGATGGCACAGATGCTGTGATGCTTTCCGCAGAAACGGCCACTGGGCAATATCCGGTGAAGGTGGTTGAAATGGTTAATAAGATTTGCTTAAGTGCCGAAAAGCATGCGGCGTTTCTTTATACTAAGCCAGAAAAAGACACCGGCCACTATGACCGGGCTGACCAAGCAATTGCTATGGCGACCATGTATACTGCTAATCATTTTCCTATTGAAGCCATTGTTGCTTTAACTGAATCAGGTGCTAGTGCCGTATGGATGTCGCGCCATCAAAGTAAAGTACCAATTTATGCTATCAGTGCTAATCCTAGAACAGTTAATAAACTAAGTTTGGTAAATAATATTTTCCCAATATTATATGATTTTCATCCTTTATCATTGGACATTATTAAAAAAACCGTCGTAAATCACTTAATTAAATTAAAGTTGTTAAAAGTTAATTCTTTTGTGTTATTAACCCGTGGCCAAGTGATAGGTGAAGCAGGCGGTACTAACTGCATGGAAATCATTCAAGTGACAGAAAGTGATAGTAGGTAGCATTTGCCCTTAAGCCATTAAATCCTATATAGTGGTATCTTATGGAAACCACTTATAATAGGAAGTTATGAAAAAACTATTCGCTCACGTAGCTTTTTTATTAGCAGTACAGCCTGCCTATACCATGCCCTGCTCTTTTGATGAAACTAAGCAATGCAGCTTAGTGAGAAATATTTTAACTGATCAAAATGAAGAGGGCTTAAATTATTACGCACCTACTAATTACGACCATAGAAAATCAGGCGAAATTAACGTCTATGATGCAACGTTTGTGTCTCGTTATTGTGATGAAGTCAATGCGCCAGGCCAGTTGCAATTAATGGCAACTAAAGTGAATAACAATTATTGGAAAGCGGGTGAAATAATGACCCGCAGGAATCTTACTTCCCCACCTTATAACGCACCTGTTGATTCTGCAGTTTGGGACACAAGTACGTTAACCCATGGCTATTTGGAAGTCGTAGCTAAGTTACCCCGCTGTGAAACAAGTGATGATGGATTGTGCGAAACACGAACAAATCCTGTTAGTTATCATAGTGGCTTATGGCCTGCTATTTGGCTTTTGCCTGCCAATGATACACAATGGCCCACGAATGGTGAAATCGATATTATGGAGGCCTACCCTAAAAACACAAGCTTTGATGTCAGTACGGCAGCACTGCATTTTAATGGCAAAGATCCAAGTTGCAATGGCGGTGATTGTCGGGGGCCGGGGTATCGATTAGTGAGTTATAAAGATACTGCAAAATTATATAGTCGTTTTCATAAATGGGGTTTTGAATGGGCTAAAGACTCGCAAAGCACTAAAAATGGCTATATTATTACCGGTTACTTCGATAATAAAAAAATTTGGGGTCCTTTAAAAACTGATTCATTACCTGCAGATGGTGCTAATGCATTAAGCCGTGGATTTAATGCCCAAGAAGGCGGGTATTACTTAATTGTTAACCTAGCCATTGGCGGCCCTTACGCAGGCCCACCAAATCCGCACATGAAAACGGCAAGTATGTTTGTGCAGAGTATTAAGAGCTATAAAGTAGTTGCTCCGACAGTTTGCAAACCACCGGTTAATATTTCCTCTAGTTACAGCAAAGATAAAAAAAGTATCACGCTTAAGTGGCAAAAACCTGAGGGAAGCCTCCCTATTACCAACTACCAAGTTAGAAATTGGCAAGAACAACCGCTTTGGGAGGGGAAAGAATTAACTTGGACAGAAACTACCCTACCAGGCAAGTCAGGAAGGTATACTTATTATCTTAATGCACGTTGTGGCGATGAGTTGTCTGAGCTTGTAAAATACGCTGTTATTATTCCTTAATTTTCTTCTGAAGCTCGCAAAGGCGAACAATTGGATTAAAGCAAATGGCTGCTTTAAGGCAAATTAAATGTAGCCTGGGTGTAGGCCCAAAGGCCTGCACCCAGGTTTCACTTCTATACCCATTACCAAAAACGGCCCGCTTGACTGACTGCTTGGTTTTCTAAGCCTGCTTCGGGCGCATTGGCTAACAATTGCTTCTCTGAGAATGCCATTGCCATTAGCTTATTCACTAAATCAACTTGGGCTGAGCTAGCATTAAAGAACGTACCAACACCTTTTCTTTCCTGCAACAGGTGGGAAGGATTATTCGAAATATAAAGCGCTAATTTTTTTAAATCATCCATTGATAATTTTTTTTCCTGTAGTGCTTTTCCTAGCTCTTCAACATAGCGAACTTTTCGCACCTCGAGTGAACTACTGCTGCTAGTGAGTTCACTTAATTGTTGATCAAAAAGCTCAGGCTTAAATTGAGCTGGCTTAAGTTTACTAAGTGATTTTTGTAGCTGCTTATAACAGTCTTGAAGATCTGGTTGATTAAAAAAAAGTTTTTGGCAGTGACATTCAAAATTAAATCGCTCCTGAGCAGAAATATCTTGACCTTTCATTAATTTCGTTAAGAATTGTTTTATTTCATAGGCATGATTAAATTCTTCTTGCTGCCTGCTACTCAAAGCCCAATTCAAGGAGAAACCATCACTATAATTAGTGTATTCAATAGGCAGTATATTTTCTAACGTTAAATATCCCTCATTTACTTTTTTCAAATTTAAAAGCACGTAGAGATTATGGTTTTCTTTATCGATTAATTGAATTTTTACAATAAAATTATTGGCGTGCTTTGAATATTCTACATATAGCTTACCGAGTTTTGCTTTAATCATTCTCTTATCTGTCGCTGGAATAATAAAATCATTGTCAGTAAAAAGGTGCTGCTCTTTTTCACTTTCAGTAATGGCTGGAAGTAAATTAATATCATAAAGTTTAGTAGGCACTCGGATTAATTTCTTCTCATATGTTTTATAGCTAAAAATAAAGAAATAATTTTGAGCTTTTAATTGATTAAAATTTAATATGCTTTTAGCCTGAGCTTCATTATTTGGTTTTACCGGAATAGCCCAAGGATTATCACGTATAAAAATATCGTTCTTAGCCGTGGTACTTAGCTCTTGCCAACCATAAGCTTCTTGACCAAATGCACACTGCTTAAGAAATTCAGTACCGATATGCTTAGCGACATAATGTGCAGCTGCAGAGCCACCGTGGCCATCATAAACCCCTAGTAAAACAGCGGTGCCTTCCTTAAGGCTTTGGACACTAACAGAAATATTATCAGTCGACTTTTCTTTTGCCCGAGTCACTAAGTACTTAGCGATCTCAGCTTCTGATTTTTGGCCAGGTTTACCATCGTTTAAACTTGATAAAACATCATGTAAATACGCTTCATGCTTTTGTCGAGATTGATTTTTGCCAGCTGCATCCGTAAAACCATCACATGCGGTAATCACTTGAATTTTTATTGCAGAGGTTGCATTTATCCCCTGGCTTTCTAAAAAAGTAGGTAGATGCAAAATATCAATCGTCGCATCAGAGCAAATTAATTTTTGCTTATTTCTTCCTAGATAACCGTAATCTCCAAGTGCGCGCGATACTGCTAAGGAACTAACTTGGCTATCTACTCTTCCTTTTATAACTACCCCCCCTAATTTAATGATGCGCTCAATTTCTTTCTTATCGGTAGGATGGTGTACCACTGAGTTTAAACGCTTAACGGCTTTAACATTCCCCTGTTCATTATACACAACGACAAAAGCAGCTGAGTCTGCTAATGTTGCTGTAATCAGATTATCTTTGCCATCAAAAACGGTGGTTGTAGCTGTTGAGCCACATTTATGGATTTTATTGCTTTTTTCAAATTCTTTATAAGACTCATCAACTAACTTGTATGATGTCCACAAACGCTTACCTATATCCTCAGGCGTAAGATAACTCATATCTTGTTTAATAACTTGCCAAACCATCGCATCTTCTTGACTTGAGCGGTGAGGAATATTTGCGGTTTCAAAACAACCAAAACCATAATGACTGTTTTCTTGCTGTACATCGTCATTACCAGGTGTCGAAATAATTACTGTGGTTTGCGCATCTAACTGTGGATCATTTTCTATCATATTTACCGCTCAACTTTAGACTATTTAAAATTACTATCACATCCCATGCGACTTGAAGCGCGGGATTTTAGCGACTGCTTTTTGCGCGTATTTAACTTAAAAAAGCAAGTAATATCAATGAGAATTTTAATTTTTTTAAAGTTAATAAATAAAAGTTAAATCACGAAAAACAGTATCTCTGCAACTGGCAACAGGCAATTTATCTAGGCTTTGCATATTGACTGATGAGTCGGTCTAAATGGTTAGAAAAATTTTGAATTTCTTTGGTACTAAGCTTATCTAATCCGCCTTGAATTAAGCCATTCTCTCTCAGCGATTCATTTAAATTACGTGTACTTAAAATCTGATTTATATTATTTGCTGAATAAAGCGTGCCCCGTGGGTTAAGTGCAAATGCCTGCTTGGTAACAGCGCGATGCGCTAAAATGATGTCGGCGGTAATTATAAGATCACGACCGTTTACATGCGCCAAAATATAGTCATCTGCTCTATCAAAACCTGCTTCAACGATAATTCGTTTAATAAACGGCGAGGATGGCATAGGCGAAAAATGGTTGGCAACCATGGTCACATAAACACAACGCTTTATAGCTGCTCGAAATAAAATTTGTTTAATTGCCTTAGGGCAGGCATCCCCATCAATCCAAATATTCATTTTTTTAACTGCAAACCTAAGAGTTAATTACATCTATCTGTTACCAACTGCGGAGACAGTAAATTTGCTAATTTACGTTTCTTTTTCAGTTTTACGGGCTAGACCTAATTTTTCTTTTAAACGAGCTATGGCACTTGGGTCATATTGGCGAGTTGTTTTTTGTTTCACGATTACCGTAGGCTTAACCGAGGTATTTAAGCTATTGGCGGTATTAAAAAGCGGGGGACGCTCAATATAGTGTAGATCAGGTTGATTATCATTTGATGTAGGGGCGTGGGTAAACTGATGATGTAATTTATTAACTTGCCTTATACCTTGAGTAGACGGTTTAATATCGGTGGGTTTACGCGTGTTGCGCACACTTTTTTCAATACGTTTTTTAATTTTAATTGCAGCACGCAAAGCTTCCTCATCCGTTACAGGCTCAACCGGGTTTCCTTCTAAGTCAACACGCATTTCTTTCGTTTTTAAACAAATTAAATAATCTAATCTTCGAGTAAATAAAACAACAGCTTCTCTAATCTTACTACGGGAAATACCTAATTTACTTGCTTTATCTGCATGCTGTAAAATATCATCCATAATCCCTGCCTTTAAAGGCCGAATACGCACTGTATTGTCAAAGGCCTGTGGAAACGTAGTGGCTAACCATGATAACGCTTCACTTTTAGCTTTTTTAGATTGATTTTTCTGTGCCTTATTAATTGCAGCCGTGCGCGGATGAAGTTCGTGCCTTCTCATGCTTGATACCTTGATTGAAGAACTTAAGTACAATGTTTGAAAATATTGTGCGATGTTAAGCTAAACTAACACATAATGCAAAATTATTATGTTCTATAGTAAAAAGACAAGTTAAATTTACCAGCAAAAATGCCTGCCTAAAGTACAATACTTAGCGGGTTATTGCAATTATTTAAACAAAATCTCGATAATAGCCATTTAAAATTTAGCGATAACAAGATCGTAGCTTTTCATTTCTATGAAATACATAATATACTTTAAAATAGTTTACCTAGTAATCTATAAAGTAGTCATTAATTTAAACAGGTAGGTGCCTAAAAATGTTAAGAAAACTGTTTTGGGGCTTTCTTGCTTTCGCTTTTCCTTGGTTGGTATTATTAATTTATGATAATCCAGGTGGTGCAATTGTCGCATTATTTATGCAAGCTACCTTATTTGGCTGGCCTCCTGCAACCATGTGGGCTATGCGTATTATACGAGAAAACCAACAGCTAGCGCAGAAGAAAAAACCGCGTTAATTTTCTTAAAACTACACGCTTAACAAAATTATTAGATTTAGGAGTTATCTATGGCAACTCGTGTTATCGTTAATGGCGCGCGTGGTAAAATGGGTTCACTTGCTTGTGAAACAATCAAAAATCACCCGGATTTTGAATTAGTTGGCGCCTTATCACGTCATGATGATTTAAGTACCGCCATTGTCAACACGAAAGCACAGATAGTCATTGATTTAACCCGAGCGGATTGTGCCTATGATAATACTTTAACTATTATTAACAGTGGTGCCCATCCAGTGATTGGTACATCAGGTTTAAACCTTAAGCAAATTAAACAGTTAGAATCCTTATGCAGTGAAAAAAAACTAGGCGGTATTATTGCACCTAATTTTTCAATTAGCGCGGTATTAATGATGAAATTTGCAGCTTACGCTGCGCGCTATCTTTCTGACGTAGAAATTATTGAAGCACACCACCCACAAAAATTTGATGCGCCATCAGGTACAGCAATGAAGACAGCAGAAATGATTGCAGCCACACGTAAAATGACCCAAACAGAATACTTAAGTCATGAATTAATAACTGGTGCACGTGGAGGAACTCATCAAGGGATCACTATTCATTCACTACGTCTACCAGGTATTATGGCAAGGCAGCAGGTTATATTTGGCGCCCCAGGAGAAACCCTAACTCTTATGCACGATAGTATTGATAGAGCGTCTTTTATGCCCGGTATTATTCTTTGCTGTCAACGAGTAAGCGAATTGCAAACACTTTATTATGGTCTTGAGCACCTATTAACGTAGTGGTTGCGCTTAGCAAAGCCATTATTACTCACATGCTATACTTAAAGCATCCAATCCTCTTTCTATGTCGTCTGGCATAGTTGGTCTTGATAATAAATACTCTCCAGTCTGCTCTGTCCATCTTTCTTCGGCAAAAGCAAATGCCTCACCCCACTCTTCAACAGTGTAATCCCCTCGACCTACATACATGAGTGCGACGAGCGTTGCCTGCTGATCAGGCCTTAGATTATTAATAGCACCAACTACTTCTTGATAAACTAAATCATCCGCATAATCAGCCAAGACATAAGAGGCATCCATATCATCAGTCATTTCAGGAAAACTTACTTCTTCTTTTGCTTGAAATTGCCTTGCTTTAATTAAAATGTCACAAATGATGCCATAATTAAGGTTTAACATACCATCCTCCTAAAATTATTGGGTCTAAAATAACCTTTTAATAGGTTAAAGTATGCGTTATATCTTTTATATTATCTTCAAATGATTTCGCTTTAATCTCCTGTAATTTTTGTAATGCATCCTTAGCTTCTGTGTTAGAGCCTGTTGAATTGTATAAATTTAATATAATGCTATATAAGGCTTTCGTCCCGCCATTTCTTAGCTCTGAGTCTTTTGGTCTGTTTAAAACGGTATGATAGATATCAGCAAGCATGCGTGTTTTAATTCCTGCAGGTAATTCTTCTAGCACTGCCACTTCATCAAATACTTGTTGTATTTTAGCAATTCCTTTAGGCGATGCATTAACAAATATTCGATAACTAAGCTGTTTCTGCCAATAACTCTTCTCGCCTATGAGTAGTTTAATTTTTTCTAAAATTTGCTCTTGGTTTTGTTCAGATAGACGCATGGCAGCAACAACACAGCGTGCATAACCAGGTTTAAGGTGAGTGGTAAGCCCTACAATACGTCTTACCTCATTATTCGTTGCTAATCTATCATCAATTTCTAATGCCTGCTTACCAGCTTTTTTCTTAATACCCTCTGTTATGTCTTTGGGCAAATAATTAGATGGGGTTTTAATACCTGCAGCACCGTCAGCACCACGCGCTGCATGCACATGCGCATGGCGAGTAACATACAAATCGGAGACAATACGCTCAAAATTTTCTCTTGCTTCCTTGCCATCGAAAAAACTTGGCCAGGCGCCATAAATTTCATGATAAATTAACATGGCATCGGTATGAATTAGCTCTAACGCTTTCCTATCTTTACCACTTACACATGAGCCATAACTTAGGCCGTTGGTATACATCATGATTAAGTTCTCAAGGGAACTTAACCATAATTCTCTTCCTCGATAATCAAATATGGTTGCAGTACCATATCCTGAGTTAAGAACATTGTAATATTCTGCGTAAAGTTGAGCTAAATCTGTTAACCGGGTCGCTAAGTTAAAAGCTAAAGGCTTAGTAGATTTTAAGGTTGTTATATAATCAAGACTCTGTTTAACTTTGTTGCTATCAAGCTCCTGCTCAACCCATAAATCTGAATTAAAAATCTCAGGAATAGCATTTTCGCTAAAAACCTGCTTGATAAAATCATCATAAGCAAAAGAGCCGACTTCTTCTGCCATCTTAGGCTTATTTATAAATTGCCTAATTGAGTTAAACGCTTTAGGGTATGCATAGGCTAAAGCCAGAAGACTCAAGATATGATTTGTGAATTGACTATCAATCCCTAATTGATCAACTTGCTTATTGATATTATGAATTAATAGTTCTTCGCGTGCCCTATTTAATATCGCTAAGCATTCTTTATTATAAGAACCTGTTTGGAGCACATATTTCGCAACATTAAGAGGGTGATTACTTGTATAAATCTCTATATCATTTAGCTCTCGACGTAGGCGCTCTGTTGCATGCCTTCGGTGTTTATCTAACAAAGGGTCAGGTAATAGTTGGCTAGGTAAAGCAATAGGGCTTATTAACGTTTGAATAAATAATGCTTGGCTTTCACCAAGGTACTTACAAATTTGCTTAACATTTCGATTGCTATGCTCTTGACCAAGATTAGCAGGCTCACGCTCTAAATCTCGTGAACTTAAGTGACTTGATCGCAACCGAGGTTTACCGAGTTTTTTTACCTTACCATTAGGGTATAAAAATAATAATTCATGTTCGCCGAAATTAGCTAATAAAGGTAAGGAACGTAAACGGCTAGGCAAGTAAGAGACAACATCTTCTACCTTTTCTGACTCTGACAAAATCTTTTTTAAAAATAATTGCTCGTAAGCTGGTAATCTTAAAAACCAATAAGGTAGGTTACAAACATCTTTGTAATTAATTAAATCAACCCGTACCAATGAATCTCTAATCTCAGTAAATTGGCTATCAATGCAGTCTATTCCCTCTTTGACAGCCCTCGATGCTAATTCTCTAAAAACTCGCTGCTGGCCATTTGATAGTTGGGAAAACCAACTAGGGACAGGAATTTTATCTTCAGCAATTGATTCTAAATCTTTAAGCAAAGGGGCAGGTTCCATATTAGCTTTAACATATTTCCAAGCCGCTTCTAAGATGGTTAAGTTACTTTTTAAAGCATTTATTGTTGATGGCTGCACTTCACTGGCGTGTATATAAATTTGTGAGATAGGCGAAAGCTCTCTAAACCACTCAGGCGTAACCCCTAAGCTATTTTCTTTAATTGCCTGCAGCTCATTTAAAGTCTCTTCTGTATAAGGAGGTAATGACTTATCCCACTGTAATATGCATTTTGACTCACCAAAGGTTGTTTCCATACTTAATGTAGCAAGATTAGGGCGCCCCTCTTGCATAATAATGTATTGCTCCGCCCTATTTAGCATTTCTATAGCGAGCTTCTTTGCTTCAGCTTCGTCTAAAGAAGCAAATTCTTTCCAATAATCAAGTAGTCCATCTATAAGAAATGCAGTAAAACGAGCAAGTACATCCTCATAGTCATGAAGGGTCTTACCTGACTCTATATTACAAGCATTTAAGCACCATGAAAGGTAAGCGTTTAATTCCTCTTTTTTAGCTTGTGATGGGACTGCTTTGGCAATGAATTGAAACGATTGAGATAAGCTTTTAATGCGTTCTGAATAACTACTTTCTAAATTAGACGCACTAGATGCATTAGTAGAATACCTTTTAATTACAAAATCTGATCCTAAGATACCTTTTAGGCTATCTAATAGCGTATTGGTAAGCTCAATCTCCTCTGCAACACGTAATATTGTTTTTTCCATAGCTACGTTTCCTTGCCTGCATTGGTTCTTTATTATTGAATAAATACTGGTACTTCACAATTTCTTGTCAATAATTTATAACAAGATATTCAAAGTTTATCGTGCTAAACTAAATTTCTCCAATTAACGAAAGGATGGTTAACGGATGATAATTTCCAAAACACGTGATTACACAGGCTTTTCGGAAGAAAGTCTTAATGAGGCAATTTCAAAGGCACTTGAAAAAGCTGAAGAACATAGTCACTTTGAAGTTATTGAGGCACGTAGCTCACAATTTGCTGATAATAAACGCCATTATTATGTAACATTAGCAACGTTTTGTGAGTGATAAATGGTGGTTTCTTTCAAAACTACTTATTAAATCCTAATTACATTAAGCGAACACGTGATGAAGTTTTAATTACCCAATAACCAGTTTTGAAAGAAGTTTACCTTATCTTAAAAGGAGTTTAACAATGGTTTACACAGTTCCTCATTATATTGGTGGCCAAACAATAATCAATGATGCGGCAAATCCACGTACTCTTTATAATCCAGCGAATGGTGAAGCAATTGGCGAGGTAAATTTAGCCGATAAAAAGATCTGTGACCTTGCCGTTGAAACTGCTCTGAAAGCTTGGCTTGACTGGGCAAATACAGCACCTGTAAAACGCGCACGTATTTTGTTTAAGTTTCGCGATCTACTAGAAAAAAATCAACGAGATTTGGCCAAATTAGTAACACAAGAACATGGTAAAACAATTGATGATGCCTTAGGTTCAGTCGCGCGCGCTATTGAGGTTGTTGAATTACATTGTGGATTAATTACTCAACTACAAGGTTATTTTACTCCAGATGTTTCTACCGATATTGATTGTTATACGTTAAGACAACCTCTAGGCGTCTGTGCAGGCGTTTCACCGTTTAATTTTCCAGTGATGGTGCCTATCTGGATGATGATTCCAGCAATTGCCTGTGGCAATACATTTATCCTTAAACCCTCAGAACAAGACCCTTCTGCGCCCGTGCGCTTACTTGAACTACTTACTGACGCAGGCTTACCGGCTGGTGTAGCTAACTGTGTTCAAGGTGATAAAAATACCGTGAACTACCTTTTAGAGCACCCCGATATCAGCGCCTTTACAGCTGTTGCCTCGACACCCGTAGCAGAATTTATTTACAAAACGGCGACGGCTAATGGCAAGCGTGCGCATACGTTTGGCGGGGCCAAGAATCACTGTGTGGTCATGCCTGATGCGGATATTAATCAAGCGGCGCATGCCATAGTAGGTGCTGCTTATGGCTCAGCGGGTGAACGCTGTATGGCAATTTCTGTTGTTGTCACCGTTGGGGAAGACACAGCTAATCGCTTATTAGATCAATTAGTTCCTTTAATACAAGCCATTCGAGTTGATGCCGGTGACACACAAGGCTGTGATATGGGCCCGTTGGTGAGCAAAGAGCACCGACAACGTGTATTGCAAGCAATTGATAAAGGAGTCGAAGAAGGCGCTAAATTAATTGTAGATGGTCGCTCTTTTAAACACCCAACTTGCCCCCAGGGATTTTTCTTAGGCCCAACTCTCTTTGATGAGGTTGATGAATCAATGTCAATTTATCAACAGGAAATCTTTGGCCCTGTTTTAGTGATCGTACGAGCTAATGATTTTGAAGAAGCGATTTCATTAGTTAATCGCCACCAGTATGGTAATGGTACAGCAATTTTTACTCGCGATGGCTATTCTGCGCGCACCTATAGCCAACGTATTCAAGTAGGGATGGTTGGTATCAATATTCCAATCCCTGTGCCTGTTGCAAGCCACCCGTTTGGCGGTTGGAAACATTCTTCTTTTGGTGATACAAACATGCATGGTGTGGAGAGTATTCACTTTTATACTCGGCTTAAAACAGTGACTAGCAAGTGGCCGGTTAATAAAAGTACTCATAATGCCTTTATCATGCCCACGCATTAAATTAAAGGCTTAGCATGCACATGATTGTCAACATTTAGCTGGAGAAAAAATGGCTCGCATTGGATTCGTGGGATTAGGGCATATGGGACTGCCAATGGCAATGAATTTAATTAAAGTAGGTCATGAGGTAACAGGCTATGATCTACAGCAAGCGGCATTAGATCAGTTGACAGCAGCAGGTGGTATTGCGGCAACGCATTTAAGGCAAGCAGCCCAGCAACAAGATATTATAATTACCATGTTGCAAACAGGCGCGCAGGTCAAAGAGGTTTGTCTTAGCGAAGAAGGTCTTTATGCTGCAGCAGGAGTGTCTACTTTACATATTGATTGTTCCACCATTGATGTTGCTACTTGTCATTATCTTAATCAACAAGCAGAACAATATCACCTAATGATGATTGATGCGCCCGTGTCAGGCGGGGTCACTGGCGCTAAAGCCGCTACCTTAACATTTATGGTAGGCGGTCAAGACACAGCGTTTGAGCAAGCAAAACCGCTATTAGAAGCCATGGGCAAACGCATTTTTCATACCGGCCCGGCCGGTAGCGGCCAAGCAGCTAAAATATGCAATAATATGATTTTAGGCATCTCAATGATTGCCATTTCTGAAGCGTTTATACTCGCTGAAAAACTAGGCTTGAGAGCAGAAAAATTATTTGAAGTAGTCAATAGCTCGTCCGGTCAATGTTGGGCACTGAGTCATTATGTACCTGTGCCAGGTATTCTCCCGCAGGTACCTGCCAATCAGGATTATCAAGCAGGTTTCACAGCTGCCATGATGCTGAAAGATTTATTGCTAAGCCAACAAGCGGCTGAAAAAGTTAATGTAGAAACAATGCTAGGCCAACAAGCAACAAATATTTATCAACAGTTTAATCAAGATGGTTTTGGGCAACTTGACTTCTCAGCAATCATTAAAACAATAAAAAGGTAAATGATGGATACGCAAGAACAGCGAGATAGCTTTTGGAATGGGCTTGCTAAGCAATATGTTGATTGGATGGCACCTTGGGATAAAGTGAGTAGCGGTGATTTTACCTCAGGCAACATACAGTGGTTTATTAATGGCAAATTAAACGTTAGCGCTAATTGCTTAGATAAACATCTACCAACTAAAGGGAACCATACTGCTATCCTTTGGGAAGGTGATAATGAACATGAACAAAAATCACTAACCTTTGCTGAGCTCCACCAAGAAGTCTGTTTAATGGCAAATGGACTTAAGTCATTAGGTATAAAAAAAGGCGATACTGTTGCTATTTATCTTCCCATGATTCCTGAAGCAATTATGGCCATGCTTGCCTGTACGCGAATTGGCGCCATCCATACCGTAGTTTTCGCAGGCTTCTCGGCCACGGCACTAAGACAGCGATTAGAGGCATCACAGTGTAAATTGTTAATTACCAGTGATAGCTATCAACGTGGTGGTAAACTATTTCCGTTAAAATTACATGCTGATGAGGCCAGCGAATCGTTAAATTTAAAGACGCTTGTCATCAAACACAGCCAAGCGCCTGTATCATTTGATCCGGTAACCAATTACTGGTGGCACGATATTAAGGCTACCGTCGATGCAAACTGCACGCCAGAAATGATGGATGCAGAAGATCCCCTTTTTATTCTTTACACATCAGGCAGCACAGGTAAACCAAAGGGTTTAGTCCATACGACCGGCGGCTATTTAGTGCAAGTCGCTTATAGTTTCCAGCAAATTTTTGCTCCTAAAGCCGATGATGTCTTTTGGTGTACTGCTGATATAGGTTGGATAACTGGCCATAGCTACTTAATTTATGGCCCACTTTGTAATGGGATTACCACGTTAGTATTTGGTGGTGTTCCTACCTGGCCTGATCCTGCACGCTGTTGGAAGATGATTGATAAATATCAGGTCAATATCTTTTATACGGCTCCTACTGCTATTCGTGCTTTAAAACGCGCAGGTGATCAATGGTTAGATAACACCAGCCGACAGTCATTACGACTTCTAGGCAGTGTCGGTGAACCAATTAGCCCAGAAGTGTGGCTCTGGTATTATGAAAAAGTTGGCGCCAAGCGCTGTCTTATTGTAGATACTTGGTGGCAAACTGAGACAGGTAGTATCATGCTTAGCCCTCAAGATAAAACATTGCAAACAGTTAAACCAGGTTGCGCTTGTCAACCTTTACCAGGCATATACCCGGTATTGCTTGATGAAAATTATCATGAAATCGCTGGCGCTGCTGAGGGCATATTAGCTATTAAATACCCATGGCCCTCGTTGGCACGAACCATTGCTGGTGATCATCCCCGTTATCGCGCTAATTATTTTCACAATGGCTATTATATAACAGGTGATGGCGCACATCGTGATGCAGAAAGTGATTATTGGATTAGTGGTCGAATTGATGATGTGTTGAATGTTTCTGGGCACCGTTTAGGCACCGCAGAAATTGAAAGTGCGCTTATTGCTCATCCTGATGTCGCTGAAGTTGCAGTTGTAGGCGTTCCGCATGCAATCAAAGGTCAAGGAATTTATGCCTTTGTGTCTTTACAAGAAGGTTGTAAGCCCAGTGCTAAATTACAAGACACACTGATTGAAAATACCAAAGCAGCTATTGGCGCAATAGCTAAGCCTGATACTATTCAATGGGTTCATGATTTGCCTAAAACAAGATCAGGTAAAATTATGCGTCGCGTACTTCGTTTAATAGCAAGTGATAGTGTTAACGCCTTAGAGGAGCTGGGTGATTTATCAACCCTTGCTAATCCACAGGCTATAGAAGAGTTATTTAAAGAAAAATCTCATCATACAAAAAGCTCAGGTGCAAGCATGCCTTAAGTATGAGTATGATGACATTCTTTTGTTTTTAGCTTAAGTCTTAAGGCCACTGATACCAATTATTCAATACCTGAATTAATTCATCAACGCCTTCTTTTTTTAGGGATGAAAACAGCTGAACCGTGATTAGCTCTGGGAGCAAATCATAATGCTTACGCACCTTTAGCGCTGTATTTTTAGCTTCACTGCGGCTAATTTTATCAACTTTAGTGAGCAAAATATGTACTGGAATTTGCCTACTAATTGCCCACTCTATCATCATTTGATCTAAATCTTTTAATGGGTGTCGGCAATCCATTAGTAAAATTAAACCACGTAAACATTGTCTAACTTCCAAATAGTGCGCTAAATTTTGTTGCCAAGCCTGCTTAACATTTAAAGCAACTTTAGCATAGCCATAGCCAGGTAAATCAACTAACCGACGCTCATCATCAAGTGCAAATAAATTGATTAACTGCGTACGGCCTGGGGTTTTACTCGTGCGAGCTAATTGTTTAACATTTGTTAAGCAATTCAAGGCGCTTGATTTTCCCGCATTAGAACGCCCTGCAAATGCAACCTCATAGCCCATATCTTTAGGTAATTGCGAAACAAGTGCTGCACTTTGTAAAAAATAGGCCTTTGAATACGGATTAATTAACATTATTATACATTTTCATTTTGGGATTTATACGTAAGCAGTGTACCATTAAATGAAGGATAATTCTGAGGTCAGCATGAAAAAAATAGTCTTTGCTATTGCTCTTGCAAGCACATTTACCGTGCAAGCCGCTGATAACACAACCGTAGCACCAGCAAAAGCCGCTACTTGCGTTGCTTGCCATGGCCCCCAGGGAAATAGTACTAATCCTCTCTGGCCAAACATTGCTGGTCAGCATGCTTCTTATTTAGAAAAGCAATTATACGATTTTAAAAAGGTCAAGACGCGCGATGTACCGGTGATGACTACTATAGCAGCGACCCTTAGTGATCAGGATATTAAAGAATTAGCCGCTTATTATGCTAAATTGCCATTGGCACAAGGCGCTACGCCACAAAAATATGTCAAACGTGGCGAAGCCATCTATCGTGGTGGCGACTTAAACAAACACATTACGGCTTGTATTGCTTGTCATGGCCCGCGTGGTACAGGAAATGCGCAAGCTAATTTTCCCGTATTATCAGGCCAGCATGCTCAATATACTATTCAACAACTACAAACCTTTAAAGAGGGTAAACGGAGCAATGATCTAAATGAAATTATGCGTGACATTAGCAACCGCATGAACCCAGAAGACATGGAAGCAGTTGCGTATTATATGCAGGGACTACATTAGACCTCTTGCCTAACCGGTAGATTTTGGTTTAGTGCAAGGCATAAATGTTTCGAGGAGCGGAGTTTACATGGAGTAATTAGGAGCACCGCAGAAACAGTTATAACGCCGCAATAAAGCAAAAGATAGCGGTTATGCAAGAGGTCTATTAAACTTTCAAGTGAGAACTAAATTATGTTAAAACGTTTGTTAGTGCTTTTTTTATTATTTCCAATGCTTGCTAGAGCAGAAGATTTTGTTGCTGGGAAAGACTATGAAGTCATTAATTCTTCCCATACCCCAGCAAATAAGGTGTTGGTGACTGAATTTTTTAGCTTTGGTTGCCCGTGGTGTTATCGCATTGAAGCCACGTTAAACCAATGGGCTAAACAGCAAGATAAAAAAGTTCAGTTTTCGCGCGTGCCTGTTATTTTCAATAAAGATTGGGCTTATTATGCTAAGGCATATTATACGGCTGACCTATTAAATATGAGTGATAAATTAAATCCTCTATTATTTAAAGCGATTCAAGTCGATAAAACACCTCTTAATACCGATCAAGCCATGGTTAGTTTCTTCACCAACCAAGGCATTGATAAAGACACGGCTGAGAGCGCTTTTACCCATTCAACAACTGTTGATATGAAAATCAATGAAGGTAATGCGCAAATGGCACGTTTTCATATTAATGTTGTTCCATCCTTTATAATTAATGGTCAATATAAAACTGATTTACAAATGGCACAAAGTGAAGAGCGATTGGTAAAAATTCTTGATTATTTAGTTAATAAATCGACACAGAAACAAGCGTCTTAAGTGATGTACAATGTGTTAGCAGTACCATTCATGGATACCGCGGTCAAGCCGCGGTAATTCATTGTTTTTTTATCGATTTTACCCTACTTCGAAATACCGTGGCTTGACCACGGTATCCATAAAGGATACAACAGTAGTATTTGTATAAGGCATTTTCTTTTAATTACTTGTTGCAAATGCCATGTTCCTCTTACTAAACCTACTGTGACTTACCTCTTAAATCAATACCCCAAACATCAACCACTTGATCATTTTCACAAACAAAAAATTTATCGAATAAGTTGATAGTCGGGTCACAATGCGGCACGATTAATTCGATTACTTCGCCAAGTTTAGGTAATATGCCATTAGCTGCGGCTGTTACTTTGCCATGCTCATCACCAAACCCACCCCACTGGTACTCTAACCCATGAGGTTTAATAATTTCAGGACGGTGTTTAACATCAAAATAAATAGATTTTGTGCCCGCATCTACTGTAACGTGTTCATTCCTATTAGCACTAATCACGGTTGTTAATAATGTCATCGCAGGTTTAAATGTTTGAAAGTAATTTAAATCATCTTTTGAGCCTATTCTTTTATACTCAACATCCATGACGGTGTAAGAACCAGGCTGAAGTTCTGTCACTTCAGATGCAAGAATATCTATGTCATAGGTTCCAGTCCCCGTACCGGTTAATATTGAACAGGGTAAACCAACTTGCTTAAACTGCTTAACCAAGTCACTAGCCATTTGCATGATTGCTAAAGATGCTTTTTTTCGTTCTTCATAACAGCTTATATGCTGTAAATTACCAGCATAACACTGCAGACCTTTTAGCTGTAGCGATTGCAACGACTGTATTTGTTTGCCAAAATCAATGGCTTGTTCAGGCCTTATGCCAGTACGTCCTATTCCAGGATCGATATCAATTAACACATTAATACTTAGCTTCTCCGCCGCAGCTGCCTCATTTAAAGCGACCGCATTAGTTTCATTATCAACAACCACCATGGTTTCAGGCGCCTGTTTAATACAAGCGAGAAGCCTTGCTATTTTATGAGTAGTGACTAGAGGGGAAGTAATTAAAATATTGCGAATACCGGCTGCAATTAATACTTCTGCTTCAGCAACTTTAGCAGCACTAATACCAATTGCACCATACGTAAGCTGTAGGGCTGCTAACGTTGAGCACTTATGTGTTTTAACATGTGGCCTAATCTTAACGTGATTAAGTCTTGCATGGTTCTGCATGACTTGTAAATTATGCAGTAGTTTAGCTTTATCAAGTACTAAACACGGCGTATCAAGCGCAAATTTTGCTAACCCAAGGTAGGTATCTCTCATACTAATCTTAAATCCAAATAATGTTTGCCAGTAAAGATAATCTTCAACGCAATACCTTGTTAAAAGCTACCCTTGTTAATAGGGTGATTCATCCTTCACATGATCAGATATGCCTGGGTTTTCTAAACTTAGAACACCTGTATTAAAATCATAAGCAAAAATTTCAGCATAACGTCCCCAATCAATCATGGTGCGCAGTACACGTTCAGCTTCTTTTTCACTAAAATAATCTTCTAACTTAGTCAGAAAACGCTCTTCCGACACACGGTGCCCAACTTTCTCATCCAATACATGACGAATATAACGCGCTAAAGGCACCTTATCTAATAAACGTTTGGTAAAGATCTGTTTTCGAGTTTGTAAATCAGCACTAGCAAATTGCCTACCTAATTCCGTTAATTGAATATCGCCATCTGAAACACGAGCAAAACCTAGAATTTCCAATGTTTCAAGTAAGGGGAATAAGTCATCAATATTCATCATTAATTCGTCAGCAAGCTCAGGTAAATCAATACGCTCACTAAATGAAGTCATTGTTTCAATCAAGCCTGATAACTCAGAAGGATCAACATCCGGTAACCGATACCCGAGACTTATTTGTCGTTCGCGATGAGAGCGTTTTGCTTTTTCCTGTAGTCTCGTGGTCATGACTGTATAAATTTCATCAACTAAGGCTTGAAACTCAGCAGTATCAGGATTACGAGGTTGCGGCATAGCCACTTGCAATTCCGTACGAATATACCCAGGATCGCTACCAAAAATAATAATTCTGTCAGCAAGCATGGCTGCTTCTTCAATGTTATGCGTTACCAATAAAATACCATTGGTATTGGTCTTTTTTTCTTGCCAAAGATTTAATAAATCCGATTTTAAATTCTCAGCTGTTAAAACATCTAATGCTGAAAATGGTTCATCCATCAATAAAACATCTGGGTTAATAACCAATGCGCGAGCAAAACCTACTCGTTGCCGCATACCGCCTGATAACTCTTTAGGAAAGGCCGATTCAAAACCGTCTAGGCCAATAATATCGATCGCTTCAATAGCCCGATGGCGGCGCTCTTCTCGGCCTATACCTTGTGCTTCCAAACCTAATTCTACATTTTCTAATACAGTTAGCCATGGCATTAACGCAAATGATTGAAAGACCATAGCAATTCCTGCAACAGGTTTTGTGACCGGTTGGCCACGATAGGTAACCTTACCTGATGAAGGAGGAACTAATCCTGCAATGATACGTAATAGCGTTGACTTACCTGAACCTGACTTGCCAAGTAAGGCCACGATTTCTCCCTCATAAAGCTTTAAATTAACATCCTCAAGAACCAAGAGCTCTTGGGTGGATGCTTTTTTGAAGGATTTTCGACAATTTTCTAATTCAATAATTGTATTGGGCATAAGCCTATAGAAACCTCAATTAAAATTAAAACGCTCATGTGCTAGACGATACAAAGGACGCCATAAGAGATGATTAAAGGCTAGCACATATAAACACATCATGCCGGTGCCTAAAGCAATTCTAGGAAAATCACCTGCTAACGTACTTGCTTGGATATATTCACCAAGGCCAGTCGCCTTTAGGGTGGTATTACCCCAGCTAACCCATTCAGCAACAATGCTCGCGTTCCAAGCACCACCCGCAGCCGTAATAGCACCTGTTATATAAAATGGAAAAATACCAGGTAGCGCAAGGCGCTTCCACCACAGCCAGCCCGACAAACCAAAGTTATCTGCAGCCAGATAAAGATCACGCGGAATGGTTGATGCACCAGCAATCACATTAAATAAAATATACCATTGTGTACCCAGAATCATTAAAGGCGTGACCCAAATTTCTACACTCAAATTAAAGCGAACGATGGCAATGACAATTAGAGGATAAAATAAATTTGCCGGAAATGCTGCAACAAATTGGATAATAGGTTGTATCTTTTGAGCAACCCGTGGCCTTAAGCCAATCCAAACACCAACTGGAATCCAAATGAGAGAACTTAAAATAATTAAAATAATAACGCGCGTACCTGTTGCGGCCCCTAGCGCGAAAACATATAAGATATCGCTAATTTTTAATTTAGCTAGAATAAATTCTAATAAAAACCAACCCCCGCTTGCAATACCAATTAATACAATACTATTCCAAATCCAATCGATACGTTTTTGATGACGAATATCAATTTCCTTACTAGCTGGCGGCCCTTTACTAAGCCAACGAGCATTAATAAATTTTTCTTTAACAATGGCAGCATTATTGCGTAGGCGCTTCATTAATTGACTGCCACGAATTAAATCAATTAACCAAGACTGATATTCCTGTTCATCGGGAGATTGTTCCATTTTGAATTTTTCAGACCAAGCAATTAATGGTCTAAAAAGAATTTGATCATAAAGAAAAATAACGATAATCATGGTTAAAATAGCATAACCCACCGCCGCTAAATTATGCTGCTCGATAGCTACAGCAATATAAGAACCTACCCCAGGTAGGCGAATATGCTGATGGGCAACAACAATGGCTTCAGAAAGTACAACAAAAAACCAGCTAGCCGACATAGAAATCATCATATTCCACAGCAGGCTTGACATGGAAAACGGCACTTCAACTTTCCAAAAACGTTGCCAAGCTGATAATTGAAACATGGACGCGGCTTCTTTTAAGTCTTCCGGTAAGGTTTTTAACGATTGATAAAAACCAAAGGTAATATTCCAAACTTGCGCTGTAAAAATAGCGAAAATAGAAGCACATTCTGGCCCTAATAAACTATTGGGAAATAAATGAATAAATCCTGTGACGGTGATTGATAAGAAGCTTAACACCGGCACTGATTGCAAAATATCAATCGCAGGAATAATAATTTGCTCAGCACGCCGATTCTTACTTGCTAGCGTTCCTACAATAAATGTAAATAAAATAGATAAAATTAAAGCAATAAACATCCGCAACACCGTACGTGCTGCATAAAAGGGCAATTTAGATGGATCAAGTGAAATAGGTAATGGATCGCCCAACTGGTAAGGAACAGCCATCTGTTGACCCGTCCAACCTAGTAAGCCTAAAATGGTTAGGACTAAAATCAATAATAAAAGATCCCAACGATTGAGAAAGCGGCTAACATTTTCACGGTTAGCAAAATAAAAAGGACTATTCTTGCGTGCCAACCTTTTCCTCCTTATTAATTATTAGGTAATAAAAATTACTCTTAGTCAAACGCTGTTCCGCAACGAATTAGGCTTAGCAATAAGACATACCTTAGCCCAAGATTTAATTCTTAAATTCTTACAGTGCTCAATATCCAAATAAAACTAAATGATAAACTAATAGGCGCAAGACATCGCGCAACTTGCAGTTTGTCTTCAAGTAAAGACGGTTTGGAAAGCTACTACTTTGATGCATTTTTGGGAAGTACCTACAGCGAGTCACAGTATTTAGGAAAGCCAACCATGGATACCGCGTTCAAGCCGCGGTAATTCGTTTTTTCTCGTACCTACACTTACCGCAAAGTAGCCCAGGCGAAACGCAGTGAAACCCGGGTTCCGGCCCTTCGGACCTGCACCCAGGCTACACTTCTTACCATTCCGATGGATACCGCGGTCATTCGGTTTTTCTCTTACCTACTTCAGCTCCGAAATACCGTGGCTTGACCACGGTATCCATAACATTTGCTTCACATTGTTAGGTACCGCGGTAATCGTTTTCTTTACTTATTTGACCAAGAATAATAATTTTACTTTCTGCCTACTTTTGCGCAGAATATCACAATTAATCAGTTATCAACAAATAGCTTAGAAATGATTTGTAGTATAATCATGTTGACTAACGCAGTTTATATTAAAAACAAGGATTAAGTCATGCGTCAACTCATTAAGTTAACTCAAGTTTTATTACTTGTCTGCCCTTTACTAAGCTATGCAGACGACACGCAGCTAGCTGTTTGGGCTAATGAAGCAATTGTAGCTACTTATACGTATAGCTATTCTAATTTTATACAACGTCAGCGCGATATCGCCCGTTATTTCACAGCGCAAGGGTGGACTGCTTATAGCAATGCCCTTAATGCATCAAAACTTCCAGAAGCTATTATGAAAAATAATTATTTTGTTAGCGCTGTGGCGACCATGCCGCCAGCCGTAAAAAGCCTAGGCCAAGGCCAATGGCAAGCAACAATGCCTGTGCTGGTTGTTTATAAAAATCCTCAATATCAACAAAAGCAAACCCTAGAAGTGACTATTAATTTTAATCAAGCACCTAGCGGCCAGGGCGTGCGAGGGCTGGCTATTAACTCTTTAAAAGCAAAGGTTATTGAGCCACCATGCGAATGCAAACCCTCTAAAGAAACCGGTACAGAACCACCCCTAAATGCACCACAATAAGACAAACTAATAAAAAAATAATAAAATTAAGCTTAGTTGGGATCCGCACATCTAATACAGCTTGGCGTGGATCACTAGGATTATAAAAAACATCAATGTCTTCGTTCTTTTCAAACGCCATCGCTGCACGATAAGCGACTCTGCGAGAATATTTACTATTAGGATTATTATGCGAGGTATCTAAAAAGAAGTACTCCCCAAGAAAATCTCGATCATATACTTGATATGTGTATTCTATTTTAGGCCATAAATGGTAACCATCTTTAGTCCATAGAAAACGGGTAATTCGCCCTTTGGTTAAAAACCAGGCGTGTGCCTTTAATAGGTTTTGCCTATCTTGCCAAAAATGCTTAAGGAGCAATAGTAATAATAATAGCCAAGCCATATCAGCAATATTTTGCCAGGAAAGAAACTCACTTAACACAAACCATCCTATTTTAAAATAATATCTATAAGTGTAGATTAAATTTAAAGCGCTTTTTTTATAATTACTTTAGTTTCTTTTTAACCCTGCTGCAGAGTTTTTATATTTCACGAAACTAGTATTTGCTTGCCTGTAAGGCCTTTTCCAAACCGTTGAAGGGCATGGATGCCCTTCATCGAGCCACATGGATGTGAAAGCGCGTTTGGAAAAGGCCTTACAGGCAAGTAAATACGGGCTAAATACGCCAAACTGGCTTTTTTACACTCTATCTGCGTTATTATCTACTTTTTCTGGCCTTGACTTCCAGAATAAATAAATCACTAATGCTACAATCACCAATAGCCCGAGGGCAAACAAAGGCCTCGTAGCGAACCAAGCAATGGCAAGAAAGATAGTCCATAAACAAAAGCCAATAACTGCAGCAATTAAGCCTGTACCAAACCCAACTAATGTGCCTAAGAAAGGCAAGACATCGGCTAAAACACTTAAAGGTCGCATCAACAATGCAAAGCCACTAATCATCATAAGTAATGTTACAAATCGTAAAACCCAAGTAATCATGCGATTTTCATCTTGGGCTTTTTTAATCATGCTATCCGTTGACTCTTGCCCTGGCGATAATAGCAATACCTCTTCGCCTGCTGCAGCCTGATAAGGCTGCAACGTTGTCCCTGTTTGCTGTGCGATAATACTGACTTGCTGTGGCAATACTGCTGCTACAGAAATTTTTAAATCGCCTACCTGAGGCGTTTGACTATTCTGTCCTATATATAATTCATCATTAGTTAATTTAACAGGCTTGTTAAATTGTGCCCCTAGCTTATCTACATTGATTTTAGACAAATCCACAGGTGTAGTTAGTGTAATTTTTTCTATTAAACTAGGTGGCAAAGTAAAATCGCCTAAGGTGACGTGCGAAGACATTTGATGTTGTGACTTTGCCGGCATTGTTGTGGGATTTTGATACGTGGTTTCTTTAAATTGTGAGCTATTAATTAAATTTTCTGACCAAATTTTTTTATAGGTGTATGTTTTAACAGTGCGCTCTGAACCACCTAATTGCTTTTCAGTCCTCGTTTTTTCTTCTTCTTGCCATTGATACATTTCTACTGTTCTAATTAAGGCAATGGCTGTTAACTGAATATCTAACAACGAGTCTTTAAGTTGCTCAGTCGTCGTTGCCAAGCCAGTTAAATAAACCACACGTAGATTATTTTTATTATCAATGGGGCTCGCAGGAACACTAATTAGTGTTTTTTTTACTTCAGCTAAAGACTGAGCCATATTAAAACCATGACGCTCATTCCAAAAGATAAGATAAATCGCAACACCAATAAGTACAAAGCCAAATAAAATACCAGCAAAGGCGTCCTTTAGGCGGCTGCCCCAAGACTTTACCGTTACCTCTTGCATATGGGCCTACTCCCGTCAATTAGCCTTAGCATCTAAAGGAAATTTTTCCTCACTGCTTCAATAGATAGCTTTTTATAAAGTATAAGCCATAATATACCCCTTCAGCTTGAAAGTACTGGATTTACACTAGCACTCCTGAAGCTTTACTTAAAAATAAATATTAAAAGTTAAGACCTTATGACGAGTTAATATAAGTCGAGTATTGCTCTTGTAGTAAACACTTATCAAGGTATAATTATGTCCCAGAGTGCATAAAACGAGGAAGCAAATGATTGCGAAGACACCATTGCATGCTAGTCACGCCGCCATGGGCGCTAGATTGGTTAATTTTCACGGCTGGGAAATGCCACTGCATTATGGCTCTCAACTTGAAGAACACCATACTGTTCGTTCCTCTGCTGGGATGTTTGACGTATCTCACATGACTATCGTTGATATTTTAGGCGCAGGCGGTAGGCAATTTTTACGTAAACTCCTTACTAATGATGTTGATCAATTACAACACAGCGGCCGCGCATTATATAGCTGTATGTGCAATGAGCACGGCGGAATTATTGATGATCTTATTGCTTATCAGCGTGCGCCTGATAATTATCGTATTGTATTAAATTCTGCAACTCGCGAGCAGGATCTTGCCTGGATTCGCAAAAAGAGTGAGGGTTTTGCAGTCGGCTTGCAAGAGCGGACTGAATTGGCTATGGTTGCGGTGCAAGGGCCTGACGCATTAGCTAAGACCATGAGTGTGCTTACGCCAGCCCAAAGCGATGCTATTTCTACCTTAACCTATTTTGAATGCGTTGATGTAGATAACTATTTTTTTGCCCGCACAGGCTATACGGGTGAAGATGGCTTAGAAATCGTTGCTCCTGCAAACGAGATTAATCAACTTTGGTCTAATTTATTAGCAGCCAACGTTAAGCCGTGTGGACTTGGTGCTCGCGATACGCTTCGACTGGAAGCAGGCATGCTTTTATATGGCCAAGATATGGATGAATCAACCACACCATTAGAATCCGGTTTAGGCTGGACTGTTAAATGGCAGCCTGAAGACCGAGACTTTATCGGCATGGGTGCTCTGTTATTTCAAAAACAACAAGGTATTAAGCGCAAGTTTGTTGGCTTGATCATGGATGAAAAAGCTATAATGCGCACAGGCCAACGCGTCGTTATTCCTAATTCACAACATGAAGGTATTATCACCAGTGGTACTTATTCCCCTACTCTAGCAAAGTCGATTGCCCTTGCTCGAGTACCGGCAGAAGCAGGTGATGAAGTCTTAGTTGATATTCGAGGTAAACTTATTTCCGCATACGTAACAAAACCAAGATTTATCCGCAATGGAAAACCTCTATAAAATAAAAATTAATAATTAAATTTATGCGATGAAGAGGAGATATCAATGTCAGATTTAAAATTTACACGCACTCATGAATGGATACAAGTTGATGGTGAAGAAGCCTTAGTTGGTATCACGGATCACGCACAACAACTTTTAGGTGATTTAGTCTTTGTTGAACTCCCTAAGGAAGGCGAAGAAGTCACTGCTGGCGATGAGTTAGGTGTTGTAGAATCAGTCAAAGCCGCATCTGATTTCTACTCACCAATCAGTGGTATCGTTATGGAAGTTAATCAGGCGGTTATTGACAATCCTGCTTTAGTAAATACAGATCCCTATAGCGCTGGATGGTTAGTAAAACTTCGTTTAACTGACGCGAGTGACTTAAGTGATTTAATGGATGCCGATCAATATGAACATGAGATTGCTGAGGAAGAATAGCTATGCCTTACGTGCCCCATACTGAAGAAGATGTTAAAGCAATGCTAGAAACGATTGGCGTTGCTCGCACAAATGATTTATTTGATGAAATTCCAGCACAACTCCACTTTCAAGGATTTAAACAAATTCCGGCTGGCATGAATGAAATGATGATGCTAAAAGAAGCCGCTCAATTAGCCAATAATAATCAAAATGGCCTTTGTTTTATTGGTGCCGGCGCTTATGATCATCATATTCCAGCAGCAGTATGGGACATTGCGTCACGAGGTGAATTTTTAACAGCCTATACACCTTATCAAGCAGAAGCAAGCCAAGGGACTTTGCAGTTACTTTATGAATTTCAAACCATGATTGCTGAATTGACTGGGATGGATGTAGCCAATGCCTCGCTTTATGATGGCGCAACCGCAGCAGCGGAAGCTATTTTAATGGCTATTCGTCTTAATCGGCACAGCAAAACAAATCGCGTTTTAATCGCCGGTACTTTGCATCCTTTTTATCGTGAAACCATTGAAACGGTGGCTCGTAATCAACATATCGAAATCATCAATCTGCCTTTTAACCAGCACGAAGGAACCACAACGCTCGCTGAGCTTGAAAAATATACCGGCCAAGACATCACGGCTTTAGTCATTGTACAGCCCAATTTTTTTGGCTGCCTTGAACCTGTTGATGAATTAACTAATTGGGGTGCAGCTAATAATACTATTGTTATTGCTTGTGTTAATCCTATTTCATTAGGCCTTCTAAAGCCCCCCGGCGAGTGGGGATTAAAGGGCGTTGATATTGTATGTGGTGAAGGGCAACCTTTAGGAGCACCAATGGCCTCAGGTGGGCCTTATTTTGGTTTCTTTAGCACGCGTCTTGAACATGTAAGGCAAATGCCTGGGCGTTTAATTGGCCGCACGGTAGATAAGGAAAATAAAACCGGTTTTACCTTAACGCTACAAGCTAGAGAGCAGCATATACGACGAGCTAAAGCCACATCAAATATTTGTACCAATCAAGGATTACTCGTTACCGCAGCAACTATTCATATGAGCTTAATTGGGCCACAAGGTTTACAATTGATAGCTGAACAATGCCATAAAAATACCGTATCATTAGTAAGCAAGCTAACGGCGATTCCAGGTATTAGGCAAGTATTTACCGCACCTTATTTCCATGAAGCATTACTACAATTTGAGCAGCCCATAGAACCTATTTTAAACGAATTAAAGGCACGCGGAATTGATGGGGGTTACCCTGTGCAAACGCATTATCCCGGGCTTGCTAATAGCTTGCTTATCTGCGCTACTGAAATGCGCACGCCTCAAGACATTGAGTTTTATGCCAATGTATTAACTGATATTATGAAGTGAGGTTGTATGTTTATTATTCAATTAACCTATAAAACTTCATTAACTGAAGTTGATAAATATTTACAAGCTCATCGGGAATATCTTGATTACTATTATAAGCAAGGATTATTAGTCGCCTCAGGGCCAATGAAACCCCGTATAGGCGGTATTATTATTGCGGCAACTAATAATAAAGCCTACCTTGAGTCTGTTTTTAAGAAAGATCCTTATTATTTAGCAGAAATTGCTGATTACGAGTTCATAGAATTTACACCAGTGATGCATTGCGACGCCTTAAAAGCGCTTATTCAAGAAACGGAGGGCAAATTATGTTAATATTTGAGCGTTCTCAAATTGGGCGTCAAGCAACTGCTCAAGGGCCCCAATCAGATACCAATTCCTTAAACATACCTGATCACTTTTTACGTAAAAGCCCTCCTCGCTTGCCCAGTTGCTCGGAATTGCAAGTAGTACGCCATTACACGAGGCTGTCCCAGCAAAACTATGCGATTGATACAAACTTTATCCCGCTGGGTTCTTGCACGATGAAATATAACCCGCGTGGCGTTCATAAGGCCGCATCGATTGCAGGATTTGTAAATCGGCATCCCTTAACACCTGAAAAATACAGCCAAGGGTATTTACAAGCTATTTATCAATTGCAGTCATACTTACTTGAAATTACTGGCATGAGCGGTATCTCGCTCACACCTATGGCAGGTTCACAAGGCGAGTTTGCAGGCGTTGCCATGATTAAAGCTTATCACCAATCACGAGGTGATACAGAGCGAACTGAAATGATTATCCCTGATGCAGCGCATGGTACAAATCCTGCCTCTGCTGTTATGTGTGGTTTTAAAATTGTAGAAATTCCTACTGCTAAAGATGGGGAACTTGATTTAGAACAATTAAAGCAAAAGGTGGGGCCTAAAACAGCGGGGATTATGTTGACTAATCCATCAACGTTAGGTTTGTTTATGAAGCAAATTACTGACATTGCCGCGATTATACACCAAGCTGGTGGCTTACTGTATTATGATGGGGCTAATTTAAATGCGATTTTAGGCCGTGTTCGCCCAGGTGATATGGGATTTGATGTGATGCATTTAAATCTGCATAAAACGTTTGCCACGCCCCATGGCAGTGGTGGGCCAGGTGCGGGCCCCGTTGCAGTGGGTAAACGTTTACTGCCTTACCTACCCCTACCTGTCGTGCTTAAAGAAGATGAAACCTATCGCTTTGCAACCAAAGCAGATTACCCACAAAGTATTGGCCGTCTATCTTGTTTTATGGGTAATGCCGGAATATTACTGCGTGCTTATTTTTATATTCGTCTTTTAGGCCAAGAAGGGTTATTACGAGTCTCGGAATTTGCCACGTTAAATGCTAATTATTTATTGGCTGCACTAACTCAAGTAGGATTTAACCCTGCTTATCCTACTAGGCGAGCTAGCCATGAGTTTGTATTAACACTAAATCAAGAAAAAAAGCACTACAGTATTACTGCTATGGATTTAGCGAAACGGCTATTAGATTATGGCTTCCATGCCCCAACCACTTATTTTCCCTTGCTTGTGCCTGAATGCTTACTCATTGAGCCTACGGAAACAGAATCTAAAGAAGAGTTAGATGGATTCATTGCAGCGATGCGCACAATTCGTACTGAAGCACAAAACCAACCAGAACTTTTAAAGCAAGCCCCTAGTAAGTTACCGGTCAAGCGCCTCGATGATGTTAAAGCGGCACGAGAACTTGATCTCAATTATTTCAGTTATTCTGAGCATAAAGCACAAGAATAATTTATACCTTTGGTTAGGAGGCTTATTTTTGACCTCCTAGCCAAAGAATTAATGATTAAATCCTGTTATAGTAAGTCTTCCTAGTTACTAAAAGAAACTATTTCTTTATTCTGGGTAAAAAGCCTTTTCTAAAAAAAAAAAATAAGTTATAACAGATTTACGTGCGTCAAGGATTGGCGGTTAAGCGTTGTGAAATAATCACAAATTAACTATTTTCATGGAGTGAAATAATGAATACGAAAGTATTTTCGCAGAGATTTAATCGGGAATTATCTTTATTAGGTTTTCCAGATGACATAACAGAAAAGACAAAAGCTGTCGCTAAGGTATTTGGTGTTACCCGCCACTTAGCTAATGGCATGATTTTTGGACAAATTTTACCTTCCTCTGATCAATTATATAAAATTGCTGAAGTTCTAGAAGTATGTCCTCAATGGTTAGGTGGTACAACAGATAGAAAGAAAGCCTTTTCTGCAAAAGAAGAAGAAGAAAACGTGTAGTTAACTCCAAATTCAGCTATAATCTTGATAGTTTAAATGACTCCTAATAAGTAACTATTAGGAGTACCCTAACTTCGAAGGTTCTTGCAATCATGGAGTGCTTAAGCTATTGCATCGCTCATTCTATTGATTTAACACGTTTAGATAATGATCTAAAATCAACTACAGGAATTTACCATACTGCGCGATCGCGAGATGTGTTAAAAATTTCGCCTATTAGCCAGCCCCATGCGACTATTTTTGCGTTTAAAAATGGCAGCGTCGTCACTTGGGGGATAAAACGTTACCAAGTTGATCCTTACTTAGATAAAATTCGCCAATTTACTATTAAACCTATTTCGGTTTTAGTAAGGGATGAGTTTACCTATCGCATAGGTGACAAAACTTCTATTGAGCCTCATGATTTTTTTGAAGTAGATTGTATCTCGCTTGAGCGTGATATGGATGGAAATGATCTTAAATTAAGTTTGTCGTATGGGTTTTCACAGTCGGTAAAATTACAATATTTCGAAACAATTATTGAAGCATTAATAGAAAAATACACACCTGTCATTCAGACATTATCAAGTACAGGACAGATGCAAATAACGCGCATGCAAATTCGGCAAATTATTGGTGAAATTTTAGGCGCTAAAAGTGAAATGAATTTAATTAGTAATTTCCTTTATCATCCTAAATACTTTTGGCAGCATCCTACCTTAGAAGAATATTACACCATGCTTGAGCGTTATCTACATATTCAACGCCGTGTTAATGCGATTAATCATCGCTTAGATACACTAAATGAAATCTTTGAAATGTTTAACAGTTATTTAGAAAACCGCCATTCACACAATTTAGAAATTGTTATTATCGTACTTATTACAATTGAAATTATTTTCGCAGTCCTTAATTTTCATTTTTAATATATTCCCGTATTTTCCTGGAAATTATAACTATCTTCCCCTACTCTTTGAGTATAAGAATTTGCAATTAATTAACCTAACTGATTCTTTAAATTACAATAGACAGGACACCCATGGTTAATTTAGTGTTTATTATTTTATTTGCTTTCATAAGCGAGGCCAATGCAAAAACTGCTGAAGCTATTTTTGCTGGTGGTAATTTTTGGCGAATGCAAGCAGAATTTAATAAAATACAGGGTGTATTAGATACAGTTGTCGGCTTTGATGGCGGCAATAGTCAAAATCCCACCTATAATCAAGTCTGCTCAGGCCAATCTGATTATTTAGAAGCAATTCATATCATTTATGATCCATATCAAATTACTTATCAACAAATTGTCGATTACTTTTGGCGCCATATTGATCCAACATCTGATAGTAACCAATTTTGTGACTCAGGCCCACAATACCGTACGGCTATTTTTTACCTTAATCAGAGCCAAAAAGAGATTGCTTTAGAGAGTAAACAAGCTATAGAAAAACGCTTTTCTAGGATTTACACTGCAGTTCGTCCCTCAACCCAATTTTACGCTGCTGATGATACGCATCAATCTTTTTATCAAAAACACCCTTTTCGTTATAGGTATTATCTTTATCAATGTGGTTATTATGAACGCTTACAAAGTTTATGGCATGCGCCTAAAAACTAAATTAAAATTAATAAAATTTGATAGATGTAATTAAAATTTGGCCAATTATTTAACTTAAGAATTATTATGCTTATACAAAATCGACAATTAAATACGACCCAACTAGAAGATTTAAGTCAATTAACTCAAACCTGCGCAGCTAAGGATGGTGGTTCGCAGACTATTTATTATGATCTTCTGCAGCAAAAACGAGATACTGAAAGCAATATCTTGTTATATCAACAGGAAACCCTAATTGGTTTCTTAAGCTTATATTTTTTCTATGAGCATGCCTGTGAAGCCAATTTATTAATTGCGCCTGAGTTTCGCTATAAAGGGATAGCCAGTCAAATTTTTACTCGCATTATGCCACTTCTTAACATGCGAGAGATGAAAGAAATCATTCTTTCAAACTCATCCTTAACCCCTAATCAATGGTTAGAAGAAATGGCGTTTGTCTACCATCATAGTGAGTATTATATGATGAGACAAAGCTATGAGCCGCTGTTAATTGGCAATCCTTTATTGTCCTTGCGTAAAGCAACTTTAGCTGATTTATCCTCTCTATGTAATATTGATGCAGCCTGTTTTTCAGTCCATCAAAACATGGTTGAACGTTTTGCTTATTTATTAAATGATAATAGCTATACCGTATTACTTGCGCTAAACGATCAAATTCCTATGGGAAAAGCACATATTCAATGGAAACCAGATAGCGCTCATTTTTCGGATATTGCTATTCTTCCGTCTTTTCAAAGAAAAGGCTTAGGCAGTGAGCTATTGGCGCATTGTATTAATGAGGCGCTCAGCATGGGTAGAATGATCATTGACTTAAATGTTGAAGCGAGTAACCAAAGAGCATTAAATCTTTATCAAAAATATGGTTTTAAAGTAAAAAATAAACAAGACTATTGGTCGATTCAAATAGACAAATTACAAGCTATGTTACCAATAATTCGCTATTAGTACGCGTTACTCATCTTCGTTGAGAACTTAAGAGACGTCTTAAAATCTTAATTATCAGCTTTAAATGAACAGGCGGCAAAAGCAGGACATACAGGAAGTGTTTGCGCAGGTTGACAGTTTTTTTGGCATAAGATTTGTCGCTAATCCCGGTTTCGCAAGAAGTGTATTAAATTCATAGTAATTACTTAGACTGAGACTTGCTTTCAAAATCTAGCAAGTACATAATTTAATTTTTATTAAGTATTAATAAACTTTACTTAATGTTCGTTTAGCGCATAAAAGCTATGATAATTTTCATGTCGAGCTTAATTTATTGAAATTAAACGGTATTTAATCCTAAATAGTTTTAGATAAATAAATAATTTAAAGCATGAAATATAGCTTTAGCGCTTGCTTATGTCTAAATGGACTAACCTCTGTCTGGCAAGAATAGCTTAAGGGTTAAGGAATGAAAAAAAGGGTTGTAATTACAGGCATGGAGATTGTCTCTTCCATAGGTAGTGGTCTTCAAGCATTCTGGCAGGCAGCCATTGAAGGAAAATCAGGGATAAAACGGATACAGAAATACGATCCCAGCCCCTATCCGACGCAGATTGCCGGAGAAATTACGGACTTTTCTTTAGAACAAATAGCCACCTTAGAAAAATACAAACGTTATCCACGCGCTATTCAATATGCACTCTTTTGTGCGCATCATGCGCTTGAACATGCAAGCTTAACTCAAGCAGATCGTGAAAAAGCAGGAACGTTTATAGGAACAAGCTTAGGCGGTACCCCTGAAGTAGAATCAGGTGCTTATGACATTTTTTTTAATCAAACCTGGAAAAAAATTCCCGCATTAAGTGTTTTACGTGGCATGCCTAACTCAGTTGCCAACCATATTGCTATTGCATTTAATTTAGGCGGCCCTAATTCCACCATATCCAATGCGTGCGTATCTTCAGCTGAAGCAATAGGCAGCGCTTATCAACACATTGCCCAAGGCCGTATTCCAATTGCTATCTGTGGCGGAACAGAATCACTATTGTGGGAAGGCATTATGGCAGCCTGGTGTAAATTACGGGTGATGTCCGCTCAAAATGAATATCCTGAGCGTGCTTGTTGTCCTTTTTCTAAAAACCGCAGTGGGATGGTTATGGCTGACGGCGCTGGCATTTTAATATTAGAAGAATTAAACCATGCTAAAGCCCGCGGCGCTAAAATTTATGCTGAAATTATTGGTTTTGGTGCCAGTTGCGATGCTTACCATGTGACAGCACCTAGTAGTCAAGGCCAAATTAGAGCCATTCAAGCAGCGCTAGATGATGCCAAATTATCTCCTAACGATGTGCAATATATCAATGCACATGGTACAGGAACACAGTTGAATGATTTAACAGAAACAGAAACGATAAAAGCAATTTTTGGAAAAAGAGCGTATGAAATACCCATTTCTGCGCAAAAATCGATGACTGGTCATGCAATTGGAGCAGCAGGCGCTATGGAAATTATTGCAACAGCACTTAGCTTGCAACATGACACCTTGCTACCAACCATTAATTTAAATGAACCCGATCCTGCCTGTGACCTAGATTATGTTGCTAATCATACAAGGCGGCAATTAATTAATATTGCGCTATCCAATCATTTTGCTTTTGGTGGCGCTAATGTCGCTTTATTATTACGAAGGCCTGTTTGAGATAGGACTTCCTGCATAACCTATAGATTTTGCTAAAGATGGCGGTTATGCAAGAGGTCTATAAATAAAAAATCTCAAAACATGGTTCGCAAGTAATCACGCATCGCGGTATAATCGATCTATTTGCGCAAACTGAGAGAAGGTTAATTAATGAGTATTTCCTTACATGAAATAGCTAAGATAGTGCAAGGGGTAGTTATTGGTAATGATGATATCATTGTATCGTCTTTATCACCTATTGAAAATATAGCAGCTGATTCTCTTGTTTTTGCTGATGGGCCTGAAAACTTACAGGCAGCTGAGCAGTCTGACGCTGCAGCAATTCTTACCAGCCAACATGTCACTCACTCGACTAAGTCTATCATTCAAACAGCTCATCCTTTTAAAGCCTTTATTCAATTGCTAGATGTTTTTTATCCAGTTGAGAAACCAATAACAGGAATTCACCCAAGTGCAGCTATTGCCCCGGATGTTAAGCTAGGACAAGGCGTATTTATTGGCCCTTATGTTAGTATTGAATCAGGTACGACTATTCATGATGGTTGCATTTTAAAAAGCCACATTAGTATTGGTAAAAATGTAACTATTGGACAAGCGACTATCATTCATCCTCATGTGACGATTTATGATGATAGTCAAATTGGCGCAAACGTCTGTATTCACGCCTCAAGTGTTATAGGCTCGGATGGGTTTGGTTATACCTTTATTGATGGCCAACATTTAAAAGTGCCTCATAAAGGTAAAGTTATTATTGATGATCATGTTGAAATTGGCGCAAATACCGTCATTGATCGCGCAACGTTAGGCGCTACCCATATTGGAGCAGGTACTAAAATTGATAATTTAGTTCAGGTTGCTCACTCAGTTAAATTAGGCAAAAATAATATTTTGTGTGCATTTACAGGTATTGCTGGTAGTACAACCAGTGGTAATCAGGTTATCTTTGCAGCTAACGTTGGCGTAAGCGATCATGTTCGTATTGATGACGGGGTCATCTTAGGGGCTCGCGCGGGCGTACCACCTAAAAAACACCTTAAAGCAGGAAATATCTATTTAGGCAATCCAGCTCGGCCAAAAGACAAGGCGCTTGAACAAGAATTAGGCGTAACCCGTATTGCTATTATGCGCAAAAATTTAAGGCTACTTAATGACAAAGTTAATGAACTTAGTGTGCGTCTAGCGCAATATGAGGCGAGTGAATAATGCTTAAGCCTTTGATTTTAGTAGATGGTTCTTCTTATTTTTTTCGGGCTTTTCACGCGCTTCCGCCATTAACTAACTCTAAAGGCCAGCCTACAGGTGCTATCTATGGCGTAGTAAGTATGATTAGGCGGCTTATTAAAGATCATCAATGTGAGCAATTAGCTATTGTTTTTGATGCGCAGGGTAAAACATTTCGTGATGAATGGTACCCGGAATACAAAGCACATCGCAGTGCAACTCCTCCCGATCTTCATAAACAATTTCCGCCCCTAATTGAGGTATTAACAGCGATGGGTTTACCACTGTTAATTGTTGAAGGGGTGGAGGCAGATGATGTGATTGGAACATTAGCACGTTTAGCAACTGAGCAAGGCCAGCCGGTGATTATCTCGACTAGCGATAAAGACATGCTCCAGCTGGTAAATGAGCATGTTACCATTATCAATACCATGACTAATCAAGTCATGGATAGCCAAGCTGTTAAAGAGAAGTATGGCATCACCCCGGCTCAATTTATTGATTACTTAACCTTAGTAGGCGACAGCGTTGACAACATTCCTGGCGTTACCAAATGCGGCCCTAAAACAGCTTTAAAATGGCTTGAGCAATACGAAAACCTCGACAATTTATGTGCCAATGTGGATAAGATAAGTGGTAAAATTGGTGATTATCTACGTGCAAGTCTTAAGTATTTGCCGTTATCAAAACGGCTAGTAACCATTAAAACAGACGTCGAACTTCCTTTGACGCTAACAGATTTAAAGACAAGACAAGAAGACAAGGAAAAACTAGTCGCCTTAGTGCAGGAATTAGAATTTAAATCCTGGTTAAAAGAATTATTAGACCAGCAAAACCAATCCTCACCAACAGACCATTCCCATTCTCAAGGCGAACTCATAGTTATTACTACTCAAGCACAGTTAGATAGTTTCTTACAAGCCATAAACGACTCTTCACACCTTTGCTTAAAAACAGAAACCACTGATCCAACCTCTATTCATGCTGAAATAGTAGGTTTATCTCTGGCTGTGGATGAAAATCTAAGCGCTTATCTTCCTTTTCTGCATAGAGATGAAACTCAATTAGAACGGGCTAGTACGCTTAATGCCTTAAAACCCATTCTTGAAAATGAGAAGATAAATAAAATTGGTTACAATTTAAAGTATGACTATAACCTATTAAAAAACCATGGCATCTACCTAAAAGGTATTGTCTGTGACACGATGCTGGCATCCTATATTTTAGACAGCACGGCTCAACATGATCTAGCAGCTCTAGCTTTAAAATATTTAGGCCGCAGTGTGATTAGTTATGAAGAGGTTGTGGGAAAAGGCGCCAAACAACAGCCATTAAGCCACATCACCCTTGCCAGAGCAGCACCTTATGCAATTAGCCAGGTTTCTGCGATTTTAGCACTCTATCATAAATTTAATTCTTTATTACAAGGCTCATTAAAAGTTATTTATCAAGAGATTGAAATGCCGCTGCTGCAAGTTCTTGCAGAAATGGAAAGACAAGGTGTATTTATTGATATTCCTACGCTAGAAAAACATGGGCAGCGGCTTAAAGCCCGTTTATCGATGTTAGAGCAAGAGGCAACAGAGCTTGCGGGTCAATCGTTTAACTTAAATTCGCCTAAGCAATTACAAGAAATTCTTTTTGATAAATTACAATTACCTATTCTTGCGAAAACCCCAACAGGTCAGCCGTCTACCGCTGAAGCAGTGCTACAAGAACTGGCCTATCAATATCAGTTACCCGCTGTTATTTTAGAATACCGTAGTTTAAGTAAATTAGTTTCAACCTATATTGATGCGCTACCTAAACGGGTGCAACATGAAACGAGGCGCGTGCACACCTGTTATAATCAGGCCATTACAGTTACAGGGCGCCTTTCATCCAGTGAGCCTAATTTACAAAATATCCCTATTCGTAGTGAAGAAGGTCGCCTTATTCGTACAGCATTTATAGCGCCTCCAGATCATGTTTTATTGGCTGCGGATTATTCACAAATTGAGCTACGTATTATGGCGCATTTATCTGCTGACCCTAATCTTCTTAAGGCATTTGCTAGTGGGTGGGATATTCATACAGCAACTGCCAGTGAAATCTTTCAGGTGAGTCTCAATGAAGTCAGCCATGAGCAACGACGCCGTGCTAAAGCAGTAAACTTTGGCCTAATTTACGGAATGTCTGCTTTTGGACTTGCAAAACAACTGGGTATCGATCGCCAAGATGCGCAACTTTACATGGATTGCTACTTTCAACGCTACCCAGGCGTATTAGATTACATGGAGCGTACGCGCAAACAAGCCCATGAACAAGGCTATGTGGAAACGCTATTTGGTCGTCGTTTGTATCTACCAGATATTAATGCGCGTAACTTAGGACGCCAACGCGCGGCTGAACGCATGGCGATTAATGCGCCTATGCAAGGGACAGCAGCAGATATTATCAAAAAAGCAATGATTGCAGTGTTTAAATGGCAAGAATCTTTATCTAAACCTGTCGTGCGCATGATTATGCAAGTGCATGATGAATTAGTGTTTGAAATTAAGCAAGAAGCAATAGATTGGGCCACCAAAGAAATTCACCAACTAATGGAAAATGCAGTAGAACTCGTCGTTCCTTTACAAGTGTCTATTGGTGTAGGTAAAAACTGGGATGAGGCACATTAATTATAATTTTTTTAAGTACGCGCTTAAGGATAGTAAACTTTAGCAACCAGCTATATTTATATTCACGCTATAAATGATGCTAAAGATTATCATATTAAACTAAATACAACTGCACAGTGCTAAGAGTTGAGCTGTTTAATTATCCTAAACATAAAGTTGTTTAATGTTAGCGCGTTCTCTAGGATTGATGTCTTGGCTAACTAGATAAGATAACGATTGTACAATACGCTCAGGGCTTACGATCTTATTCCAACAAGTATGTTCACAGAAAGATTTACCATATTGTCGAAAAACGTCAGCAAAGGCTTGACGCATTAGGTCGGAGTTTGTCCAAGCAATAATAGGAAGATCAGCATGCTTTGCCCAAATAGTATGCGCTAACGCAGGCCCATTACAACCTAAACCATCTAGAGCCTTCAAATCACCGTCTAAAATGATAAGCGTTGGTCTATTTTTTTCTAAATAAGCTAAGGCTTGTAGACTATCGTTAACTACAGTAACGTGAATGGTTTGACAAACTACTTGTAGTAAGCGAGTTAAGCAAAATGCATTGAATGTACTGTCTTCAACAATTAATACTCGCATGAGAACTCCTTTTTATTACTGCTAAGAGTATACTTACCAAACCTTAAGGGAAGCTTAAGAAATTTTAATTTTTCTTATTCTTTGAAGTTTTGATTTCTACATTTAATCAATTAGATTAATAAGTAATATATCGGTAAAAAATGAAAGCTCTCAGACAGCTAAGTCGGGTCTTATTACTTTTTCATCTTGTTGCTCAGCTTCTCTTGCTGACTGTAGTTTGTTGTCCTTAAAGGAGGGAATGGGACGCACAATCTCATCAAGGAGTTGGCTGTGCTCTATTGTGGCAGAATTTATTAAAGGGCTAACAATTACATTATCTTTTTCGGGTATTGCACTATGCTCTATTTTCTTCCTTTTTCCGCGCCCTGCTTCTTCAACTTCTGGCGCTGTTCCTTTCTTTATTACTTCCTTGTCTTTTTTTAAACCTTTAGAGATAAGACTATTTTCAGGTGGTGTAGCCGTTTCTTCTAAGTCCTTTCTCTTCGTACTGGCAGCATCTCCTGTGCTTGAGGAGTAATACTGTTTATCCTTGGGGGGAGTTATACTTTTTGTTTTAAGGACGATAGGTAGACGAAATGAATTCGCTTTATAATACTTAATGGCTTCTTCCACTACTTTACCTGTACCTGATTCTAATTGGCGCACAATTTGTTTATTCCCATAAAAATCAGTAAGTGAATCATCGATTAGAAAATAAGCTAATACATCTCTGGATTTAGTACACAAATTAACATCAGCAGTTAACGTGATTTTGGAAATAATAGTCTTGGCTTCTATGGGATTTTTTATTTCTTTTAATTTATTAATAATAATCTTCTTTATTTCCTCTTCATCCTCATTATTATCTACCTTTGCTGTTACATAAGTTCCTCCCTTAGGTAGATTATGCTGACGAGCTAATTCACTATAGCTACCTACACAAGCAAGTGGCTCATGATAACAACTGATAAACAATTCATTATTACTGCTTAAAGCATAGCGAATATGGGCAGTCGAGGGCATAAGTAACTCGCAATAGTTTAAATAGAAATCTAATTGATTAATTTTAACACATATTTATTAAGACAAACTTAAGTTGATACAGTTATAATTTATACTAGTTTTATAGCGAATAAAGAATTAGTAGTATGATTAAGTGTCTAGCTAAACAGCATGAAATAATTAATAAATCACGTGCATTGGTAGATATTTTAGGTATTCATTAGGAAAGTTAGGGTTTATTAAGAATTAGTTAGAGCAAAATTTATATTTACAACACTTGCTCAGTTAAAAAAGTTAGTGCATTAGCACTAACTCTTTAGTATTGATAAGCTATTATCCGTTTATGCCTATACCGAAAATATTTTTCTTTGTAGAATCTTCTGGAGTCACTTGAGCTTGTGCAGAGCCACTATAGATGCCCAATGCAGAAACTTTTCCTTTTGGGTTTGGTGCGTTTCTATCCGAAGCTTGGGCGTCAGATGAAACTAAGTGCAATTTACGTTCTTGAGTTTCCTTGGCTCCCCTTCTAGGCTTCTGTTCACCATTTTGTACTAAATAGCGTTCAAAGTTTGTATCATCCATTTCTGAAGCAAAAGTGCTTATATAATTTGAAGGGTGCTTTTGCTCATCAGGAGTTTCAATAATTATATGTTCTTGAGAAGCTGCTGCCTGCTTAGCTTTTGACCTTCTATAAGCCTGTACACCGGCTGTAATTAGCCCTCCCGTAACCGCAATAGCTGCCCCAATGCCTGCACCAATTGCCATACCAACAAAGGTGCCAAGTCCAGGAATAGGAATAAGCGTACCTAAAAGGGCACCAATTCCCGCACCAACTCCCGCACTACCTAAGGTAGTTAAGGTGGAGCTTGCCACGTGATGTGTTTGCGATAAATCATATAAGCCCGTTTTAGTAGAACCAGCCCCTGCACCGATTAAGGAGCCAATAAGAGCCCCAATGGATGTGCCTATAATAGGAACAACAGAACCTACAGCAGCGCCGATACACGCACCTACGCTAGCACCAAGCCCTATGTAAAATCCCGAGTCGATTACCTGAGTTAAGTTACTTTTACTAAGCGCGTTAAATCTAGATTCATCTCGATAAGCGTCATCTTCTGGATTTTCCATTGCGACCAAACGCGCCCACTGCTCCTTATTAAAGAAAGTATCACGGCCTGCCCAGACCAGTTCACATTCAAATAAAGGAAACTCTGGGGCTAACTTTTTTAACGTAGGGCTTGCTGCAAAGAGCCCTGCCTGCCCTGGCTTGTCCTGCATTTGTGTCTGTAATTCTATTAGGTCGTTTTCTAACTCTGCAAGCACTTGCTGGTGAACTAAATCTAATAAAAAAAGATCTGCATCAGCAAGATCCTTATAACGCTCATCTAATAAAATAACACCTAGTTGGCTCCTTAAATCTTTACCTAGAAATCTTCTATCAGATGGATGAAAATAATCGGCTAAGAAAGCATCCAAAGTCGTACCATTACTCTCCGGAAAGCGACTTGGTTGCGCCTTCGCAAAACATTCCTTTAATCTCTCTGGACTTTCAACATAGTATAAAAACAACTCTTCATAGGCTTTTTGTATTTCTTGTATGGGGCGGGGCATAGATTACTCATAAAATGACAGTTAATTTAATAATTATATGCCGTCATGATTAAGGATTTATTAAATTGATTTAATTTAAAACAATTTATGTTTTTAATGAATAAAGCTAAATAAACTGTGAAATAATAATAGAATTAAAAAGTTACAATCCCGCTGGCATTACTAACAATCACCCTATCCGCCAAACGTTGAGCAAATAAGCCGTTTTCAACCACGCCGGGAATTAATTTGATAGTCTTTTCTAAGGCGAGGGGCTGACTAATATTGAGGTTATAAACATCTAAGATGATATTGCCATTATCCGTAATAAAGCCTTCGCGATAAACGGGATCGCCACCTAATTTTACAATTTCTCGCGCCACAAAACTACGTGCTAGCGGTAATACTTCTACAGCAACTGGAAAATTACCCAAGTGAGTCACAACTTTTGATTCATCAACAATGCATATGAATTGATCTGCTGCTGTTGCCAGCACTTTCTCACGTGTTAAAGCGCCACCGCCTCCTTTAATTGATTCTCGCGCTTTAGTCACTTCATCAGCGCCATCAATATAAAGCGGCAATTCGCCTGCTACGTTTAAGTCAATGACGGGAAGACCAATGGCTTTAAGGCGGGTTTCTGTTGCTTTTGAACTCGCAACACAGGCATCAATGCGCTGCTTAATTTTAGCAAGCTCATCAATGAAATAATTAACGGTTGAGCCTGTACCTACACCTAACACAATATTATCATCGATATACTCTAAGGCGGCATAAGCTGCTTTTTGTTTTAATTCACTCATGATGACTTCTCTACTAACAGAAACTATTTTGCTCTAAGCAACCATTATTCACTGCTTTAGTTATTAATATTAAACTGCTTAGCAATCGCTTTATAGCTATGGTATGCCAGCCTAATACCCTTTTTATGTATGAGGGTATTATACTGGCAATTTTATAGTTAGCCACTAAAACGCAAGATTTATAGCTACAACATTCCTTGTTGTTAGTTCATCTTAAGCGTTAAATTAACTCTATTCCACAGCAGGCGTAGTAGTTGGTACAATGGGTGAATCTATCGCATTGCTAGCAGCAGAGCTTGCTTTTGGCGCGACTGACGAGCTAGCGCTTGAGCTATTGGAGCTGCTACTAGAACTGCTAGAATTACTCGCATTATCAGCCGCATAAGTTGCGCGAGTTGCTGTCGTATTGCTTGCCTTAGCTTTAGATGAATTTACCTCAGCTTTGGACGTTCTTTTATTATAATTGGGATTATTGTAAGGCTTCTTAGAATTAGAATAATAAGGCTGGTTATTATTGCTGCCCCATAAGTTTGGTAATGCGTCACAGCCTACTAATAAGAGCGGTGCGCCAAAGATAGCGGCATAAAAAGTCCCTATAAAGATGTTTGTTTTTTTCATAGTTCCATCCTTGTTGTTATCTAATTTTAAAGTTTAGTCCTAGTATGAGTAGATGTAAAATTAAATAGGTTATCCTACTTAAAAAGTATAAAACAATTTAATAAATAATTAATTAGCCACAACTCATTTAAAAGCGCCAGCTAATTTTACTATAATAGAAACTATTTACTTGCAAGGATGCTCTATGTCATCTCATAAATACCTTGATTTCTTAAAAAAGCTTTATGCTCATTGGAGTGAAGATAGGATTGCTATTTTTGCTGCAGCATTGGCTTATTATACGGCTTTTGCACTGGCTCCTTTTCTAATTATTTGTACCTCTGTCGTTGGTTTGGCTTTTGGTCAAGATGCAGCGCAAGGGCAAGTTCTTGAACAGATTCAAGCAATGGTAGGTAAAGAAAGTGCTGATTTGATTCAAACAATGATTATCAGTGCAAGTAAACCGAGCTCAGGGATTACGGCCCAAGTTATTAGTATTATTTTATTAATTCTGGCTACTTCAGGCGTATTTAGCCAAATACAAATGGGTTTAAACAATATTTGGGGTGTAGAGCCTAAGCCAGGACGTGGCATATGGGGGATTATCAAAGATAGATTTTTATCGTTTACTATTGTATTAGGTGTCGCCTTTTTACTGTTAGTATCGCTACTGCTCAGTGTCGTGATTACGATGATGAGCTCCTACCTAAGCCGCCTACTTCCTGGCGGTGAACTCATTGCCTGGAGCTTAAACTTTGCTATCTCACTTGCAGTTATTACGATTTTATTCGCTATGATTTTTAAAATTCTTCCTGACATAGAGCTAACGTTACGAGATGTAATTTGGGGCGCTTTTTGGACGGCGGTTTTATTTACCATTGGTAAAACATTATTAGGTTTTTACCTTGGCCAAAGTCATGTTGCTAATGCGTTTGGCCCGGCTGGTTCACTTATCGTGATTCTTATCTGGGTTTATTATTCATCACAAATTCTCTTTATAGGTGCGGAATTAACTAAAATGTATGTCACAAGGCATGGTAGGAAAGTCAAACCTGACGTCGATGCTTACGTGAAAAATGATAAGCAACCCCTTATCGACGATAATAATCAATAATTTTATTAGGCACTATCATTATTGGTAGTTATACTGTTTTTACATTCATTAGGTATTGATTAGCCATGATTTATCCAAATATCCTTGAAACAATTGGTAAAACCCCAGTCGTTAAAATTAATCATTTAAACGAAGGGCTTGCTTGTGAGCTTTATGCAAAATGTGAGTTTTTTAATCCTGGTGGATCTGTAAAAGACCGTATTGGTTATGAAATGGTAAAACAAGCTGCACGTGATGGCCATATTAAGCCTGGGGATACTTTAATTGAACCTACTTCAGGAAACACAGGAATAGGTATTGCGCTAGCTGGTGCTGTTTTAGGTTATCAAGTCATTATTACGATGCCTAATAAAATGAGCCAAGAAAAACAATTTGTTTTAGAGCGGTTAGGGGCAACGATTTATCGCACCCCAACTGAAGCGGCCTGGAATGATCCGGAAAGTCATATTTCATTAGCAAAAAAATTACAGCAAGAGATTCCAAACTCTCATATCCTTGATCAATATGCTAACCCTAATAATCCACAAGCTCATTATTACGGAACTGCGCAAGAAATTATTGATGACTTTGGTCAAGATCTCCATATGGTAGTGGCTGGTGTTGGCACGGGCGGTACCATTACCGGTATTGCTAAACGCCTTAAAGAATATAATCCTCAAATTAAAATTATTGGCATTGACCCCATTGGCTCTATTCTTGGTGGTGGCGATGAAATTAAACCTTATCATGTAGAAGGCATAGGTTATGATTTCTTTCCTGATGTACTTGATAATACGTTGATTAATGAGTATATCAAAGTTAATGACGCTGACTCTTTCATGATTGCCAGGCGGTTAATTCGTGAAGAAGGATTGCTTATTGGCGGTTCAAGCGGCGCGGCTATGTGGGGTGCTTTACAAGCAGCTAAAACACTAAGCACCAATCAAAAATGCTTAGTGATTTTGCCTGATTCGATTCGTAATTACATGTCCAAATTCGTTAGTGATACTTGGATGGAAACAGAAGGCTTTTCTATTTCTTAATCATTAAGATAGAGAACAATATGCCTTGCTGTGTTCTTCATCATCTTGCACTTGTGCTTCAAAGACAAGATTTTCATCTAACTGACCAATGGTAATGGCGCGCGCTAATGCATAAATGAGCTCGCCTATTACTTGCGCCTCAAAGTTGTCTTCAAGGATAACAACATCCTTCATGGGCCGCTTAGAATTAGCACTCGCGCCTTCAAAAAAGGCCTGGCTGCCGTACTCAAGATTTAGATAATCATTACAGCTGCGCAAATAATCGCTGTCTTTTAATCCTTTGGTGTAAATGGCTATCAGCTCATCTTTAGTTAACTTATTATCAGCAACTAAATAGGTTAAACGAGTCACATTATCATTAAACACATCAACTAAACGCTTATCATCTTCCTCAATTCGCTTAAGCAGTGTTTCTAGAGGAGGATCGTTAAAAACAGGTTCATTGACTGGCTGAACGACTGACTTATACGAAGTAAGTTGAAAACGCTCTGGTTTTTTTACGTAAGGTTTATAATGCTTGCCTTCTAGGCTAATTTGAATTGGATCTGGCTGGATTTCTTCTTTAGAGCTAGGGTCTTGTTTACCTTGAAAAAATGGACTAACTACGCCTGCTACCCCTTTAACTTGCTTGGGAGGGCCATACTCTAAATCTAGTGGTAATTTTTTGTTAGGTAAAACGGCACTGACTTTAACATTAAGGTTTAATGCATCTGCAAGGGCTGCAATGGCAGCTATATCAATCCACGTCGTTTGCTTGCGCATTTCTGCAGGTGACAGCCCGCCATAACCGTTCACAATAGCATTTCGATAACGCGCTGGATGTTCACGGATTTGATCAACAGCAATCTGTCTTAACGTATAAGCAAGTTCAGGTAAAAATTCTCCCATTTTGCCTGGCTTATTATCAATACTTTGCAACAACCGGTCTGCTGGCGTTAATAAGCCTGCAGCAGGTGGTAGCGGAAAATATTGATGATGACGCTGCAAAATTTTAACCAGTAAATGGCGATTTGTTTGCGGGCGAACTGCTATGTTATCAATAATGGCAGCTGCAACAGCGCGGAAACCACAATCACCTGCCCCACCAACATCAATAATACTAGTAGGCTTGGTTTTGAGTTTTATATTCCACGTTGCCTTCTTAGGTAACAATTGTTTCGCATGCGCGAAAAATGTATTTCCCATAAGCTTAACCTGCTCTTTTATAAATTATATGATCCTATTTTACCTAATAATAATTAAGAAATTATTAATTAAAACTTTACAGAAACTAATTAAATTTTAATCATTAAGTATAATTTATGAATAAATTTATTAGGCTAGCTCTTAATTTATAGTTAAGAAGTTTTAAAATTACAATAGGTGCGTATAAAATTATTAATAATACCAAAAAATTGCCTGTCCCATAAATCGTTATGGCCTTTAGCTACAAAATCGATGAGTTCTTTAGGTTGATTAGCATGCTGGTAAAGAGTCAGCCCCTGTTGATAAGGTACAATCCTATCTTGTTTACCATGTAAAATTAATAAAGGTATTTTAATTTCCTTCATTCTGCTTAATGAATCAAATTTATCCCAAGGGCCGATTGGCAGCCAGGGGTAATGTGTTTTAGAAAGGGCGGTTAAACTTGTATAAGGAGATTGCAGTATTAAAGCACAAACCTGATATTGTGAGCTTATTTTGGTTGCCACCCCCGTGCCCAACGATTCACCATACAAAATTAAGTCTTTGGTTGGTACACCTTGCGCCTGCATAAACTTAATTGCAGCTTTGCCATCTAAATAAAGACCTTGTTCATTAATACGGCCTTGATTACCGCCATAGCCCCGATATTCGACTAATAAAACCCCATAACCTTCTTTTAAAAAATAGCGAGCAAACGGCATACGATAACCAATGTGTCCTGCATTTCCATGATAATAAATAAGGGTTGGCATACCTACATGAGCTGGTTTATACCATGCTAGCAAATGTAGCTTGTCTTCAGTTGTTAAGGAAACTTCTTGCATGTCATTGGCAGCAAACAATTGACGAGTTGGCATTAGTTTTGCTGGAAAATAGATTAAGTGACGCTGAAAAAAATACATTATTACCAGCATGATTAAGACAGAAATCACACTAACAAGAAATAATTGTTTAATCATTGTATAGTCTCAGTTAAGGAGCTGCCTAAATTGTGCGCTACAGATAGTGAGATCCTTTCTTTAAAATAGATTACTAATTGGCATACAACAAGAGAAGTCCAATCATACCAAGGCAAATTGGCCTGGTAATAGAAGCTAGTGTTCATTTAATTAAAGCGTAGGAGAAGAATTATGGAACAGCTTCATGATTCTGATTTAATAAAATTAAAAGAACTATTACGCCATGCTGGTGAATTTATTGCTTATTTTGAAGTCGCTGAGTCCAAAATGATTGCCTGGCGGCAAGAATTGGAAACACATTCTCAAATTCAAGAAAAAAAAATAAACCATCAATTGCAAAATTTACAGCAAGAACTTGAGGCGTTACAAGAAGTCTTAACTCAAGCTGGCATAGCACGATTAAGGCTTAGCCTTGAACAAGCCTTAAAAGATGGCGAAGAGCATATAGCGCTGTTACAAAAAACTGGGCAAACTATATTAAATGATATACAAATCCAGCAGCAAGAAGTGAATAAAATAATAGCAGCAGGCTTAAATCATATGGAACAATACACAGTACAAGCGCTGACGCGAATTAATAATCAACTAGCAGACTATGATGTCGATCACTTTCGCAGGGTTGCTAGCGAAAGCTGTATGCAGGTTGAAAAAGTTGCTACTGTAACGATGCGTAAAAGTGCTAATTTATTAAAAGCGTTTCAATGGCGCTCTATTGCGCTGGCTTTAGTGACTACTTTTTTAACAGCCTTTGCAATTAGCTTATATGTTAGCAGTGAAACTCCCTGGGAAAGCCACCAACATGCTTTAAATGAGCGACAAGCCGGTCGAGCGTTAATGAAAATTTGGCCACAGCTCTCTCATCAAGAAAAAGATAAAATATTAACAGGCTATATCCAGCAAAAGAGCTAATATGTTAACTGGTATCATTGTTTTAATGCTAATAGGGCTTGCTATTATTATTTATACGAGCAATAGAACCACTAGAAAAATTAAGAAATGGCAGCGAGCCTTACAACTTAATCTCCATCAGCCGATTTTTAATCGCCTTTATGCCCAAGTTAATGGCTTTGCTCTTTCAAAGCTTGCAAGATGCAACCATGATGCCATTGAATATACCTATGGTGAAATTGAATTTGAATCATTTATTGCTTTATTAACATCTTGTCATCCTCAAGCAAATACAGTTTTTTATGACTTAGGCAGCGGCACAGGGAAAGCCGTAATTGCTTGTGCTATGGTATTTGATATTGATAAAATCTATGGCATCGAATTATTTACGCCTTTGCATCAATGCGCCACCAAACAACAACAAAAACTCGCTTTAATAAAAGGTTATCAAGACAAAGCTAGAAAAATTATCTTAAGACAAGGCAACTTTCTTGAAGAATCTATGGTAGATGGTACAATTATTTTTATAAATGCCACTACTTTTATTGCTGAGCTCTGGGAAAAACTAAGTAGACACATTGAGCAAGTTAAACCAGCCACCTTAGTAATTACTACCAGTAAAGCGCTAACATCTAAGCAATTTATTATAAAAAAAGTGATGCCTGTCAAAATGAGCTGGGGAATAGTCAATGCTTATATTCAGGAGCGCTTACCAAACAGGGGTATTTATACGTGATATAACGCTTATAAACTATTTTTTAGCTCTAACTTGTGATATTTACTTAGATTATATTGCAATATCAAGTAAAATATTGATACAGTTAATTGATAAATTGAATAATTTTTTTCTGCGTCTATACTAAAGATATTAACACTGCTATCTACTGCTGTGTCTTAGGAGATAGCACTATGAAAACGCGGCTAACCGAGGTGGGTATGATTAAATCTGAACTCATAGCAAGCCTTGCTTCCAAAATGACACATCTTCCTGAAAAGCAAGTCACGGAGAGTATTAACCGCATCCTTGAATTAATGAGTGATGCTCTAGTTACAGGTCAACGAATTGAAATTCGGGGATTTGGTAGCTTTTCTTTGCATTATAGGCCTCCACGTAATGCTCATAACCCTAAAACAGGCGAAAAAGTAATAACGGAAGCTAAATATAGCCCACACTTTAAGCCTGGCAAGGAATTACGTGAACGCGTAGATGCGTCGCGCGATAAGGTTCCTATAGAAAAAGAAGAATAATTAACGTAAGAGCGGCATAAACGCTATGTAAGTGTTGGTGTCGCTAAACGAATGTTATTCTTTAAGAGACGCAGTCATTAGCCCTCTAGCATAACGCCATCTTTCAAAGAAGTAGGTTAACCCTACCCCTACATTACTCGTATAGGCGAAACAAAGCAGGAAAATCTAAGCGTATTTATTTTTTTTAGTAAGCTTAGCCTAGATGCAAGCCCCTCCTGCCTCTTGATCATATTTTAAGTGACAGGTCAACAAAAATGGAACTTGGATTTGCACTCAGGCTAATGGATACCGTGGTCAAGCCACGGTATTTCGAGAGAATGGAAGAAACCAAAGAAAAAACGAATTACCGCACTTGACCGCGGTATCCAGCAACGTGGCACTTAAGTGATGGCAACAGAGAACCTAATTTCCGTAGGGAGTCAAAGACAGCTGCAAGCCCAAAGGAAACTAAGACACGAGTTGCACCTCGTTTCACCCAGGCTACACGCTGAAACTCCATTTCAGAGTTTTTATATTTTATGAAACTAGTGTTTGCTTGTCTTTATGGCCTTTTCCAAACTGTTGAAGGGCATGGATGCCCTTCATCGAGCAACATGGATGTGTATTGCGTGTTTGGAAAAGGCCTTAAAGACAAGTAAACACGGGCTAAACACCCCAAACTAGGGCTAATGAACTCAAATCAAAATTTACCAAGGCTCAAAGTCAACAAATCTCTAGGTTCTAGGTAAAGTAACGCCCGTTTGGCCTTGATACTTGCCGCCGCGATCGCGGTAAGAAACAGCACAAACTTCGTCTGATTCTAGAAATAGCATTTGCGCTACTCCTTCGTAAGCATAAATTTTAGCAGGCAACGGGGTGGTATTAGAAAATTCTAAGGTAACATGCCCTTCCCATTCAGGCTCTAGCGGTGTTACATTGACAATAATGCCACAGCGTGCATAAGTAGATTTACCTAAGCAAATGGTTAATACATTACGAGGAATACGAAAATATTCAATTGTACGTGCTAGCGCAAAAGAATTAGGAGGGATAATACAAACATCTGATTTAATATCTACAAAACTATTCGCATCAAATGCTTTTGGATCAACAACAGCTGAATTAATGTTAGTAAAAATCTTAAACTCGTCAGCACAACGTACATCATAACCATAACTGGAAACCCCATAGGAAATAATGCGACCGCGATCATTTTCTCGCACTTGACCAGATTGAAATGGCGAGATCATCCCATGTTCTTGAGCCATTTTTTCTATCCAGCGATCAGATTTAATTGACATATCCACTCCACTTACATAATTAATATAAAAATTGCCAATTAGACAGTTGACTGATTATTGATGACTATTTCCTAGCTAGGGTACTGAATTAGGCCTAAACTAAAGCAACTTTTATTGTAAAGCATCTGTGGCTAATTACATAGTTCTAAATTAATTTAGGCCGTCTCTATACGCTTAGAAATAAACACCAATTTGAGCAACCACCGTGTCAGACGATCGACCCGTTCCTAATGTATTAGCATTAATTATACCTGGTGGAGCCGCACCATTTGCATAGGTATTAGCACCATAATCAATATCATGACGGTATTCAAGGCTCTCAACAGTATCTTTCCAGATAGAAATATTAAACACACCGCTCACACGATGCTTGGGTAAATTTAATGCAAGCGCATCATTTGACCATTGATAACCAGCTGCCAATGAGGCAGGTTTATCAAATGCTCTAAATGTCATTCCGCCTTCAAGTTGAATGGCTTGTGGTTTTGCGCCTTTACCATTAAAGCTTAAATCTTGCGCTCTAAAAGCACGGCTAGCACCTACCCATTCGGCAGTTAAACTATAGCGATCAAAACTTACGTTACCATGTAAATTGATACCGGGTATTTTTCTAACTTGCTCTGTACCATTTGTTGGAGAACCAAAGCCACCAAAGGTAGTCAGTGGTGGTGAACCATTATTTTGCATGCCTTGGGAATCGGCAAGAGATCCCACTAAACCACCTCCAATATCTCCTATAATATCACCACTACCAAAAACATAGCCTAGATTAACCCCACCGACACCATCATGGCCTAGCGTTGTATCGGTTACAAAGCCATAAACTGCTGCATAAGGCCCAGGATCATTTTGGGACTTATAGCCTAAAATGACTGGTCTAGTTTTAATACGTGCTAAAGTCATGGTCAATGGCGCGCTAATCATTGAACTTGCAAAACGTCCATAAGGTGCGAAAAGCTGACCTGCGGTCAAGTAAAATGGCGATTTATCCAAGTCACCAATATTGACAAAACCTAAGTTTAAATTAAACACAGAATTAGAGACTCTAGGGCCAACGAGTGGCGGCGATTCATCATAAGCAATAGAAATAAATGCCTCTACATCCCGATTTAAGATAGCAGCCACATCTAATTCGCTGGATCCTAAATTAAAATCACCTTGTGAATTACCCATTTGCGGCCTATTAAAGACTGCTACTGGCTCCGTTTTACCGCTAATAGCAAGAATAGGTACATTGGGTGCCGGATAGCCTATGCCTTCATAAGCACGAAACAAACGGCGTCTTTGTTGCATTAGGCGAATATCACGGTTAATACTAGAAATATTTACAATATAATCTGAACCATCAAAAGCAGGCCTATCACCTAAGTAGGGAGAGGTTACAACAGGGGTGCCAGCAATATAAGTAATGATCTGATTATCTGCAACCAAGGCTGTTGGATAAAAGCTAATTGATTCAGGATGAGATTCTACTGTATGAACTACAAGGTGGCTCTCATGAAAATTCACCACGCGGCCAGATTGTATATTAGGTGGCGCTTTAGGGGCCGGAGTAACAGAATTAACTGATAAGGCTGCTAGTTTTGGTGGCTTTTTCGCTGGCACACTATTTTGCCTCTTACTGACTGGAGGCTCTGACTTAACCGACTTTTTTGCCATTTGTTTTTTTAATGTTACTAATTCCTTTTGCAAAGCATTGGTTTGCTCTTGTAACTGTTGAATCCTTTCTTGTAGTTGATCCTGGCTAGCAATAAGTGGTGTGGATAAAGGGATTGTGGCTAAGGCCAAAATAATTGCTTTAGGTTTCACGCGCTCTACTCCTGACTTATTTTTTCTACTTCTTTCGTCTGTGCGCTTGCCAATTACTTGCTTTTAAAAAACATGGTTTATACATATTTTTGTTCAATTAAACAAATTTTCAACAAATTTAACGCCCGTAAATTATATACCTGTAATTAACGATTGTGCGAGTTTTAATCGAAGATTTTAAAATTTATTTTTAAGTAAATAGAAAAAACGGATGGCTGAAAGAAGCTAAATAGAGCTTTTTTAAATTTGATTGAGTGACATTAGCCAGGTTTAGCTAAATCTTGCACTCAATCAAAACGCTTAGGCAGCACCTAACCATTTAACGCCAAAGTAAGGGCCATATAGACCAAAGTTACTGCTGCTAAGAACAGTTGATGCAAAAGAACTAGGTGCCTGTAGAGCATTAAAATAATTCAATGCCTGATAACCACCTTCAATGCTCAATAAACCTTGGGCAAGTGGATAAGCATAATTAGCGCCTAACTTAACTTCAAAACTAGGTACTATTTGTTTCTTACTAGCATACATGGGTCTCACAACTAACCCATTGTTGTAAATAGTCATTGCTTCAAATCGGGATGAGCCATATAAAATAGAACTTGCAGTATTTGCAGTCAAGCTCAATCCATAAGGCAATGCATAGGAATAATTAATACCTATAGTAGGTCCAAAGCCATTAAAATCTATATTGTTAGGCCCTCTAGCACCACCAATAGAGTTTAAAAATGGGGGTCTAACATTGTAAAACAATACCGAATCAACCCGAATATTTGCATATTGACCACCTGCATAGAAACGAGCATTTTTTAGTAATCCCATATCTACATGCTGGCCTACAATCAGATTAACTTGGTCAAATTTATTAGAAACAAACGCTCTAAATGTAGTTGGAATTAGGGTAACTGTACCAGTCGGTAGAAGCTGTGGATACTGACCGCTGAAATTTCCTAAATGATCATCTACGTCATAATGAAGCCAATTCATCGTCACGTCATTGCCGGTCTTAAAATGGTAAGACCCTTCTACGCGGTAACCCCAGCCAAAATCCGGCTCAATCGCTCTTAAACCACCCGTTTCTGCAGTTAAATAAGCATGACCGCCATTATAAATAGGCTGTAAATATAAAGCTTGAACCCCAATATCCCATAGTCTAGCTTCACAGGGCACTGTCACATCACCTGGTACGCAAGTTGGAACTGGTGGAGTAGAATACATACCAGCTGCGGAAAATCCACTGACCGACAAGCCTAGTATCATTAAAGTTATTTTCTTCACCATTTTTACTCCATTGGTAAAAAAAAACCCATCAACAAGTGATGGGTTAATAAGGCGTTTACTAGATCAAATTAGATGCTGCCAACCCACTTCAAGCCAGCATATGGGCCATGGATTGCAAAATCAGATCGAGTTAAACCGAAATGTTGAGTATCGAAGTAGTTAACCCAGAGGTAACCCACGTCTAAAGTAACGTCACCTTGTGGCATTGCATAAGTGTATGTTGCACCTAATCTAGCATCTAACTCAGGAACCATAGCATCTCTGTCACCACGACCGAATGCAAAATCACCAGCTAGTACGTTAGTACCATCACGGAATTCTGTTTCGCCGATTAAGAGAGCAGTAGCGCCTTTACCGTAGATTCCTAAACCATTGCCAAGGTTGAAAGTCATGTCTGCACCGATGCGAGGACCGAAACCGTTAAATTCGGTATAGGCATCACGACGGCCAGTAACTGGGAAAAAGTCAGCAGGACCAGCAACAATATTAGAGCGGAATTCATGCTTAATACGTGCGTATTGAACACCACCATGGAAACGAATATCTTTAAACTCACCAAAGTCAACATGCTGGCCGAGTTCAACGTTAACTGCATCCCATTGTGGCTCAACGCTGAAGTTATGACGGTAAGTACCTGTTGGTAATACGTCGTCGCCAGGATAGAAAATTAAGAAATGGTGGTTGTTATTATCGCTACGGTAGTGATACCAGTTCACATTAAGATCATTACCAGTTCCGAAGTGATAAGAACCTTCTAATTTGAAGCCCCAATCCCAATCTGGCTCAACTGCGTTGTAGTGGTATCTACCTAAAGTATCAATATAATAACCTGCATAGTGATCAACAACAGGTTGGAGGTACAGGGCTTGCACACCAAAATCCCAAGCAATTCTTTCGCAAGGAACAGTAACACTGCCAGGGGTACATACGGGACCCATGGTTCCAGCAAATACTGCACTGCTACCTAAAGCAAGGACAGCTACTGCTGTTTTTTTCAGATTTAACATGCTTCATCTCCACTTTTTTATTATTAATTTCCGGTTTTTATTGCCAAACCAAAACATGGTGTTGACCGCAGTACGCAATCATCGCTCTAACCGAGAACGTACATGGGCAAATTATCAAACGCTACTTTCTCAAAGTCAACACTATTTCGCTTGATTTTCATGATAATTTTAATTAATTAGAGATCCTAAGCTTATATATGTTTTTTTTATGTTCATAATTATTAATTGCTTATCATTTTTAAAATTTAAGATAAACTAAACAGTAATCCTTAAATACCCAAATAATAATGACAATAAAAAACTTATTTAACGTAAGTGCGATTAAAAATATTTTTATATCGAACTTATCTTTAAATCTAATAGAGACCCCATATAAGTGCTGCGTATTTTACAGGATAACATTTATTTTAATTTAATTAAAATACAAGTTGTTGAACTTTTTATTAAAATATATTTTTATACTTAATTAAGATTTATAAAATATTAATGGCTATTAGTAAATAGAAATTTTTCCTCTCATAGCTTTAAAGACAAAATCTTTCAGGAAAATTTAAATTTTTGATATAAGCTTAACAAATTTAGTAACTTCATTTTAGGATTTTATGTTGCAAATGATTATTACTCGCCCTGATGATTGGCATGTTCATTTACGAGATGGTGATGCTTTAAAACATACAGTCGTGGCTACAGCAAGAGACTTTGAGCGGGCCTTAATTATGCCTAATCTTAAGCCTGCCTTAATGACGCTTTCTAGCTTATTAACTTATAGAGAGCAAATTTTATCAAACTTACCTAAGACGTCTTCTTTTAATCCATTGCTGACTTTTTATTTAAACGAGCAAGTGACACCTGACGATCTTATTAGCAGTAAAGCTTATCCTTTTATTATGGGCGCTAAGCTCTATCCGGCAGGGGCTACCACTAATTCAGAGCAAGGCGCACGTTCATTAAAAAACCTTTACCCATTGCTGGATATCATGCAGCAACAGGACCTTGTTTTGCAAATCCATGGAGAAGTAACACATGGTGACATTTTCGATCGGGAAAGTGTGTTTATTACTGAACAATTGCAACCTATCATTAGTAACTTTCCTAAACTACGTATTGTTCTTGAGCATATTTCTACCCAAGCGGCCGTTGATTTTATTAAAAGCACGTCAGACTATGTTGCAGCAACAATAACACCTCATCATCTTTTATATAATCGCAATCAATTATTAGCAGGCGGCATTAAGCCACATTATTATTGTTTACCCATCCTAAAGCATGAAAAAGATCAACATGCATTACAACAAGCAGCCGTAAGCGGCAACCCTAAATTTTTCGCCGGCACAGATAGCGCACCTCACAGCCAACAAACGAAAGAAAACGCATGTGGCTGTGCCGGTATTTACTCAGCACCCTATGCCTTAGCGCTTTATACACAACTTTTTGATGAACTTAATCAGCTCAATCGACTTAATCATTTTATGAGTCATTTCGGTGCCAATTTCTATCATATGCCTGTTAATCAAAAAGAAATTACTCTTATTAAACAAATGCAACACGTGCCAGAATTACTTCCCTTAGGTAATGAATATGTTGTGCCTATTGCAGCTGGTAGCAGCTTACCTTGGAGCGTATTGCATGAAGAATAAGAATGACCCTTCTTTAAAAGAGCGTTTTAGAGGTTTTCTACCCGTTGTTGTCGATATTGAAACAGCGGGCATTGAGCCTACAAAAAATGCGCTTCTTGAAATGTGTATTGTTTTAATTAACAAAAATAATGAAGGATTATTCTATCGGGAAGCAACCTATTTTGAGCATATTATTCCTTTTGAGGGAGCAGAACTAGATGAAAAATCATTAGCCTTTATTCAAGTTGATCCATTTCAACCTTTGCGTTTTGCCATTAGTGAAAAAGAAGCATTAAAAAAATTATTTGTGCCTATTGAACAAGCGTTAAAAAAAAGCCGGTGCCAACGCGCCGTTTTAGTCGGCCATAATGCTTGGTTTGATTTACTTTTTCTAAAAGAGGCCATAAAACGCAATCAACTAAAATCCCCCTTTCATGCATTTACCTGCTTTGATACAGCAACACTCGCAGGCTTAATGTATGGGCAAACTGTATTAGCAAAAGCAGTAGAAGCAGCAGGTATTTCTTTCGATAAACGCGAAGCGCACTCAGCTATTTATGATGCAGAGAAAACTGCTGATTTATTTTGTGTGATGTTAAATCGTTGGGAGCAAAAAAGTTTAAACCAGGAAAAGAGCGCTAATCTATAAGCTATTTCTGAAGAGACCGCAGTCAAGCAGTCTCTTCAGGCTGGCGCTATAGCGCTAATTACAACTCTTCAGAATAAGCAGCTAAATATTCAGCAACACCCGTAGGTGACGCTTTCATGCCTGCTTTTCCTTTTTCCCAACCAGCCGGGCAAACTTCACCATTTTCTTCAAAAAATTGCACGGCATCAATAATTCGGATTAACTCATCAATATTTCGGCCAATTGGCAAATCATTAACAATTTGTGACCGCACAATACCCTTGTTATCGATGACGAAAGCACCACGAAACGCCACACCTGCCACAGGATGCTCAACACCATAAGATTGGCAAATGCTATGCGTAATATCTGCTGCCAAGGTAAAACTTACATGGCCAATACCACCTTTGCTAACTTCGGTATTGCGATAGGCATTATGAGTAAATTGCGAGTCAATAGAAACCGCTACTACCTCAACATTGCGTTTCTTCAATTCATCCATACGACGATTCAGTGCAATTAATTCTGAGGGACAAACGAACGTAAAATCTAATGGGTAAAAGAAAATAAGACCATATTTATTCTGCAGCGCATTGTGCAAATTAAATTTATCAGTTATCTCGCCATTTTCTAATACGGCAGGCACAGTAAAATCAGGGGCTTTTCGGCCAACCAATACGGTCATCTCAATCTCCTTGGTTAAGCGCTCTTAGCGCTTTGCTACTTAAAGAAGGTATAATTAACTCAAATTTAGTCAATAACCTTTATCTACAGTTCTAACTTTCGTTCTGCATGTGAAGTTTAATAAAATTAAATAGTCTCTCAAAGAGCAACTGCTTCACGTAATAGCAGTTCTAATTCACCTTGCTGATAAAGCTCAGTAATAATATCAGAGCCACCAATTAATTTTCCTTTAACATATAATTGGGGAAAAGTAGGCCAGTCTGCGTATTGAGGTAAAGTTTGTCTGATTTCTGGATTAGCAAGTATGTCAACATAGGCAAAGTCTACACCACACGCATCAATACATTGAACTGCGCGAGCAGAAAACCCACACTGAGGCATTTTAGGTGTGCCTTTCATGTAAAGTAATATTGCATTTTCAGCAATTTGCTGTTTAATTTTATTAAGTGTTTCTGTTGTATCCACTGCCATTGAGATTACCTCTATCATTAAATGGTTATAATTATGGCGAAAATGCGAACAATTCGCAACTAAAGATTGCCAGCTAAGGCAAGCCAACTCGTTGGAAATTAATAAGGCTTTTTTAAGTTAAATAGACACAAAAATCAAGTTGTGAAGCCACAAGTCCCTTTAAGTTAAATAGGTATATAAGTCGCATATATTAAGTTTAGCTCATTAATGATTGAATTTAACCTGGCAAAGAAAACATCTGCATTGAATATGTTAAACATCCTGCTAAACTTAATACTTTAACCTTCAATGGAGATTTTTATGGCGTTTACCCTTCCTCCTTTGCCTTATGCAATGGATGCTCTTGCACCTCATATTTCCCGAGAAACGTTAGAATACCACTATGGTAAGCATCATAATGCTTATGTAACTAACTTAAATAAGTTAATTGCAGATACAGAATTTGCTGATTTAAGCTTAGAAGAAATAATTAAGCAGTCAACAGGTGGTATTTTTAATAACGCAGCACAGACGTGGAATCATACTTTTTATTGGCATTGCTTAAGCCCAAATGGTGGTGGTGAACCTAAGGACCAACTGGCAGATGCAATCGTTAAAGCGTTTGGTTCTTTTGATGCTTTTAAAGAAAAATTTACCCAAGCTGCCATTACTACATTTGGCTCTGGCTGGGCATGGCTTGCGCAAGATGATGCTGGCGAGCTACAAATTATTAGTACAAGTAATGCAGATACCCCTATGGCAAAAGGCAAAAAAGCATTGCTAACTTGCGATGTCTGGGAACATGCTTATTATATTGATTACCGTAATGCACGACCTGATTATGTCAATGCCTTCTGGTCACTGGTAAATTGGGACTTTGTAGCAAGTAATCTTCGTTAAACTATTAAACTGATGTGCCGTTTAATTCTACTTAAAAATAAAATAGCGGCCTTTTAAATAAAGGAAATGTAATGACATTAATTACGAGTTATAGTCCGCTTCCAATTACCTTCACACATGGTGAAGGTGTTTGGCTGTATGATGAACAAGGAAAAGCCTATTTGGATGGTTTAAGCGGCATTGCAGTGTGTGGGTTAGGCCATGCTCATCCCGATGTTACTCGCACTATTCAACAACAAGCAGCTAAGCTACTACATACATCCAACATCTTTCAGATTAAAGAGCAACAATTACTTGCCGAGAAACTGACGTCGCTTACCAATATGGAGCAAGCTTTTTTTGCTAATTCTGGTGCTGAAGCGAATGAGGCAGCAATTAAATTGACTCGCCTTTACGGTCATAAGAAAGGCATAGAAACACCTTCTATTATCGTGATGGACAAAGCATTTCATGGCCGTACGATGGCGACCTTAACTGCGTCAGGCAGTCGCAAAGTTCAAGCAGGCTTTGAACCCTTAGTTCCAGGTTTTATTCGAGCCCCTTTTAATGACATCGAAGCATTAAAAACAATTGCTCAAAATCGGGATGATGTCGTCGCTATTATGCTTGAGCCGATTCAAGGTGAAGGAGGAATCTATGTCGCCGACGATTCTTATTTGCGCGCAGTGAGGGAATTGTGTAACCAACATGACTGGTTACTTATTTTAGATGAAATACAAACAGGCAATGGTCGTACAGGTGAATTATTTGCTTATATGCATACTTCCATTCAACCTGACATATTAACGACGGCTAAGGGTTTAGGAAATGGCATGCCTATCAGTGTGTGCCTCATGCGGGGAAATGCATGCAATCTGTTTAAACCTGGTAATCATGGGTCAACATTTGGCGGTAACCCGCTCGCTTGTGCTACGGCACTTACTGTCTTAGAAGTTATTGAGCGTGACAATTTATGTAAGCAAGCTAAACACCATGGCAACCTCATTAAAGAAAAGCTCATGCAAAAACTAGGTGAGAGTGTCTGTGCAATTCGAGGACGGGGTTTAATGCTTGGTATTGAGCTTGATAGGCCTGCAGCTAATGCCAGAATGATTGGCCTTGAGCATGGTATTGTATTTAATGTTACCGCTGAGAATGTTATTCGCTTATTACCACCCTTGATTATTAATGAACAAGAAATTGATGAACTGGTCATGCGTCTTACAAAATCTCTGCAGCAATTTTTAGAAAGCTAAACATTATTTCTTCTTATTGTCATCTCCGCATGGCATTGTTACGTAGAAGGGCAAATTAGAAGAAAAAAGGCGTTGCGAATTTAAAAAATGAGTTTAAAGTAGCCGAAAAACCCCGACCAAGGAAATTTTATGGCGGCACTCAAGAAAAAAATTCGCAACTGGCAAGATGATAACAAGTATTTAGTAAAAAGAGGACAACTTCTGGCATGGCGTTAGCCTCTGATAGCACCGACGTGAACGTTTATTCAACCAGTGGTTATCATCAGAGAAATCACGGGCAATCGGCTTTATGCCATAAGTCAAATCAATGGAAGAAAGGCCATCTGGTGTTAGAGCTTGACTCAATGCAGATAGTGCCCATAAGCTACAACAGCAGTCGAGCGAACGACTGTGAAGTCGTGCAGGAATTATGTGGGCACCTAAGAAGAAGACACTCGATAAAGAGCAGAGGGTCTAAAGAATGGTTTTTAAGATAATGATTTTTTAGTAAGCAGCTGGGCAATAAACATAATATTTTCTAAATTTATCCCCAGCTGTTTAGCCTCAATATACTCTTTTATTTCTGTCCATTTAGCTTCAGAGCGGATAGATTCTAATAGGTCATGGCCAAGCCATGTAAGCCGAATTAAATGAAATCCGTGTGGAGAACCGCCCGGCGTTTTGTGAATTTTTCCAGCCAATATGCCAGCTTCTTGTAATATTTCTAAGTGATAAGAAACATCATTATGCAATTTTTCGGGAAAATTATCTAAATTTAGCAGCGCATTAGGCTCAAGTTCTTCGACCTTAAGAAGGATGGCTCTAATCATATCCCAATTACGTTTCATCGCTTTCTAATTCCCATGAAGTAATATAACAATTATAAAACACAGTAGGCATACTATGGAAACAAACCTTATATCTTTGCAATAATCTTACTGAGACCTAATTTTGTTATAGTTAAAACACCATTTCCACTCACACGAAATGACCTTAAGCTGCTGCCTTAACTATCATTTAATGTATCTAACTGACTTTTTGTTTGTTTTAGGACGCATGGCTAATTCATTTCTTTAGTTTACCCTCACACAACTAAAACTACCCTATAAGAGAGCTTAGTGTTTCATAGCCTATGAATGATTCTGGCTTGCTGGTTTAGATTGAAAAAAGAGTGGATAGCTCACTATATTGGCATAAAATTCTACAAGGTCTTTTTTTAATTCCCTGCCATACCTTTGTTCGTCAGGATCAGTTTCGCTTGTACCACTTTGAAATATCGCTTCAGCAAAATTTGCAGAATTAATAAGCTCCTTAACTAAATAAGCTCTGGGTGGCGAAGAAGAGAAGCTTTCATAGATTTCTAGCATTTTCCCACTAGCCATATACAATGCTTTAATCGCTGGCAACATTTCACTGTCTGTTGGCTGATAATGGCCACTGTTATTTGTTAACTTAAGTAGAGCTCCTCTATCAAAAATTAATGTACCTGCTGCTAAAACTTTCTTACCATTAGCCAGATAAGAATGATGGGTAGGCTTATCACAGAGTAATTTTGGTGGATTTTCACAAGTTAAGACAAAAAGATACTCTCCGTGCAGCACGGCGCCTTTAAGACTAAAATTATTTTCTTTAATATCTACCAAATAATTCTGAGTGTCCTTGCTGTTAAGGTATTTAATATCAGGATCGGTTGAATCACGAGCGACCAAAAAAACGCATTGCTTTTCTTTCGATTTTATAATTAGATTTGAGTGAAATATAGCTAACAATTTTTTGCCCAAAATAAATGATCTCACTGGGGTAATTATTTTGATTTTTAGGCATATTTAACTCCTGGTACATTTAATAAATTAAGAAATCTTATTGTTTTAAATTAAATTTATTTTAAAATTAATTGGTTGTAAAAAATTAACCCTGTATCATAGTGCTTAAGCGACATGCCTAGATTAGGAAAATAGGTATTTATATTAACAATTGAATTAAATTCACTAAGTTGAAATACCTCAGCTTTCAGGTGGTATGATTTTTTGTTGTTATCTAGAATTTCAATTAGGCTAAGGGCGCATGTTAATATCTAAAGCTCGTGAATATGTTAATATTTCTAAGTAATAAGAAATATTATTAGGTAATTTTTCTGGAAAATTATCTAAATTTAGCAGCATTAGGTTCAAATTCTTCTAATTTAAGAGGTATGATTCTAATCATATTTTAATTACGTTTCATACCTCTTTTAATTTTCTAATAAACCATTTAAAATTTGAGATATTTAAGATAAATCTTTATAATTTAAAGTAGGCGAATCTTCACTAGCAGCTTCCGCTGAGGGAGCTGTAATAGCATCGCTATTTCTTCTAAAAAGGCGCGGATCACTAGAAGGGCTAATACCAGCCATATCAGTTATAGTTTTTTCTATAGCCTTACGTACGCCATCAGTCAAAATGTAAGTAATACCTTCTGTACCGTATTCTTGGTTAGCTAACTCTATAACATCCGCAGATGTAGAAAAAAGTATTTTTTTAATAACTACATTATCACCTTGCGTTAAACAGTTTTTAATAGAATTATCTCTTAAAAATAATGGTAAATCTCTTTTACCTGAGCTTGCTAAGTTAACATCTGCAGCAACTAAAATAAATTCTACTTGTTCGTATTCAGGGCGATTTGTTATATGTATTAAGTGAGCCTCTAGCCAGTTTTTTAATCCTTCATGATCATTATAGTTTAGCTCACGATTAGAAAATAAACCTCCCTTAGCTCGAGCATTAGTAACGATACTTCTTACACCAGTAGGTGTATGCGAACAAGCGATAAAAAGCGCCTTATTTTCATGAGAAAAGCTATAACACATTTCAATTTTAACTTTACTTCCACCATTCCCACACGTTTCAATTTTATTTTGCATTTAAGTCTCATTTAGTTTATGACTATCACAAAACTTAATTTTTAATTATTTTAGGTATATTTTTGAGATAATTTATTAAATTTAATTCTAAAAAAAGAATTACTAAGTATAGGCTTTTTATTGTAAAGAAATTTTCTTAAGAAACTATTAACTAAAGCGGTTCACCATTAAAAAATAGTTCAACTATTTAAAAACTCTCAAATATTTTTGCGCTAAATATCTTTTCTAGAAAGCTCTTCAAAATAGAATAGCTGTCTACTCTACCACAATATTGACCCTTTTAAGTCCTGGCATCTATATTGCATTCAATCACTTCTCTATGGACATTATTTTTTGAAAAATGGATTAAATAAGGAGAAGCTATGTTGAAGAGACGGTTTTGTAGCCGTATTCAGCAGGTTTTACTGATTCAGATTCTTTTTTCCCTACCATTATTTGCCGCTAAGAACGATTCTTTGCAAATTGCCGAAGAAGAGGTACAACGTTTTTCCCAGGCACTTTATCAAATAAAACAAAATTATGTAAAGTCTGTGAAAGACGTTGATTTATTTGATAATGCAATTCGCGGCATGCTAAGCGGCCTTGATCCGCATTCTGCCTATTTAGATGAAAATGAATTTAACGAATTAAAAATGAGTACAAGTGGCAATTTTGCGGGTATTGGTATCGAAATTACTCAAGAGCAAGGCTTGCTAAAAGTTGTAACACCCCTCATTGACACACCTGCTTATAAGGCTGGCATTAAAGCGGGTGATTACATTGTTAAATTAGGATCAAAACCAACTCAAGGCTTAAGCTTAACTGAGGCGGTAAATTTGATGCGTGGTGAAGCAGGAACCCCTGTTAGCTTAGTTATTCTCCGTAAGGGCGTAAATAAACCACTTACTTTTTCAATGATGCGCCAAAATATACAGATAAAAAGTGTGCAGAGTAAGTTACTTGATCAACAGTTTGGTTACATTCGCCTATCTCAATTTCAAGAGATGACCGGTAGCGATATGCGCAGTGCCATTAATAAATTAAAAGAGCAAACGCAAGGTAAATTAAAAGGTTTAATACTTGATTTACGTAATAATCCTGGTGGTTTATTAGATAGCGCCATAGAAGTTGCCGATGCATTTATCGATAATAAAAAAGGCGATAAAAGTACCATCGTTTATACCGAAGGTAGGTTGCCTGAGAGTAAATTTACAGCATTGGCAACCCCAGGAGACATCCTAAATAATGCGCCTTTAATTGTACTTATTAATAATGGCTCTGCTTCGGCTTCCGAAATTGTAGCGGGTGCTTTAAAAGATCATAAGCGAGCCGTTATTGTTGGGACAAAAAGTTTTGGTAAGGGCTCAGTACAAACGGTATTACCCTTGGATGAGAAACACGCCATTAAGCTAACAACAGCGCTTTATTATACGCCAGCTGGTACATCAATTCAGGCTACAGGGATTGCTCCTGATATCCAAGTTGAGGAAATTTCTATTGCTAAAGCTGCTGAAAATAAAAAAATATTAAGCTTTAATGAAATCAATTTAAGCAAGCATTTAGAAAATGAAAAAAATAATTCAAAAATTATTACGCCATTAACAAATGATCGCGAAAAATTGCTCTATGATGATTTTCAACTGTATTCAGCCCTTACAATTATATGGAGTATGAGCCTAACAAGTTAATACTCAGTGATAATTAAGCAATAAAATGATAACTAGATTTAAACTATTGCTGTGTCTTTTCTGAAAATATTAGACGCTGGATGGACTTGACCATTTTTTTCAAATAAGACGCAATAATTTTGCCTTTTTATAGGATCATGCTCTTTAGCGCATAATTCTTGATAAGCTGCTAGCGTTGTATTTTCTTTAGTAGTTGTTGCAAAAGAAGCTAAAGGGAATAAACACATTAAAATAATAAATTTTTTCATAAGAAACCTTAAACTTTAAAGTCATACCATGTTAAGTCCAAAAATAAGACCTTTGAAGCAACTAAAATTAAGATTAATAGCAGATATAAGCTACTGTTTTTAAGGCTTTAATTTAAAGCCTTAAACATGAGTATGACATGATTAAAATAAGTAATTATCGTTCAGTATTTTCAGTTTTTTTTGCTTGTTTTTGATATGCTTTCCATTCTTTATCTTTTGCAAAAACATAACAAGCTGCCTCTTCAATAAAAAAGCTAATATCATCAATTTGTGACCACTGACAATAAGCTTCAATTTTCCTTAAAACTTCGCTGCTTAATTCTACTTTTACTTTTTCTTTCTGATTAAAGCGTGCTTTCGATATGAGAGCCATTACATTCCTCTTTCATAGTTATTAACAAAATGATTCAAATATATTCATATTTTTAAAATTTGAACAATGCCTACAAAGGCTTTCTATTTTTTACTATAAATCAACTGGAAAGTCATTAATTTTTTTTTAATTTTTATTTTAAAAAGAACAAATACAAATTGCAAATCGTGATAACATTAAAGTCTCAATGCCTTTTAATTTAACATTCAGCACGCTAAAATAAGCTTTTTTTAGCATGCTAATTTTATTTATTTTAACTTCATATTTTAATTTAATTAAATAGGAAATATGGTGCAAGACTCAACTAAATTTGCTTATTTATCACTCAGTGGCGGATTAGATTCAACGACTTTATTACTACATTTATTAGCAAGGGGTTATCAAGTTACAGCAATCTCATTTTTATATGGCCAAAAACATAATATTGAAATCGAACGAGCCCAAGACTTAATACAATATTTAAATTTGAAAGGCTTTGCTATTAAGCATCATATTATTCATCTAAATGGCTTAAGCAATTTATTATTTTCAGCCCTTGTTGAAGGTGGAAATACGGTACCTGAAGGCCTCTATAGTGGTGAAAATATGGCAGCTACCGTGGTGCCAAATCGCAATAAAATCTTTATATCTATCCTACAGGCAGCAGCCCTTTCTTGCGCAATAGAAAACAACACGACCGTACATGTAGCACTAGGTATCCATGCAGGCGATCATGCTGTTTATCCAGATTGTCGCCCTGAATTTATTGATGCTGACTATCAAGCATTCCAATTGGGTAATTGGCACGCTGAAAAAGTGGCCCCCTACATGCCTTATTTAAATGCCGATAAAGGGGGTATTTTACAAGACGGTATTAAAGCGTGTAAGCAATTAAATTTAGACTTTAAGGAAATTTATAAACGGACTATTACATCTTATAAACCGAATACTGATGGTATTTCAGACTACAAATCAGCCTCTTCCATACAGCGCATTGCGGCATTTATAAAATTAAATTGTATTGATCCCATTATTTATGCTGATGATAGGGGTATTGTTGATTGGGAAACAGTAAAAGCTCATGTGTTATCAGTATTAGACACAGCAGATAAGCAAAAATAAGTTTTGCAGAGTAAAAATAAAGAAGTCATTCTCACACGAGAATGACTTCGCAAGCTCTTCTAATTAATCAAGTGCTAATTCAAGTGCAAAAGCTAACCCTAATTTACTAAAATTAACCATATGCTCTGGCGTTAAGCGATCGACTGTGTCCTTAGAGGTATGGATGTAAGGATTGTGACGCTCAAAACTTGTTTCGCAAGGAAACGTAGCAGCAAAACCTGCTTTAGTCCAAGACGCATGATCACTACAACCATAACCACAGCGAGACTCACCGACAGGAACTGCAATATAGGTCTTAATTAAGTCAACCACAAAATCAGTTAAGGGACGGTCAGTGTAATCTCTAAAAACCCACATGGTTGGGTCAGTACGATTATTACGGAAACCTGTCATATCCAACTGCATGACTGCTTTAACCGGAATAGATTTATCTAAAAAGTGCTTCACTACGTATTGTGAACCAACTAATCCGCGCTCCTCAGCAGCATACCACACGAAATAGATAGGGTTCTTAAATTCATACGATGACTCAATTAAAATACGAGCAACTTCCATGAGGCTAGATGAGCCACTCGCATCATCGCCAGCGCCAGGCATCCTACCATCTAACGTATCCATATGCGCCCCAATCACAATAGCAGGTGCCTTAATATCCTTGCCAAGGACGGTTACCAAAGATGGTTGCTTGTAATTGTTACCCGTTTTAACAAAAAAACTCGTGGTATCAGTACGTTTTTTTCTTGCAACTATGGTATCAAAAGAGCTTTTTAACCAATTAGCTGCTTCAACTCCAGTCGTTTTAGTAGCGGAACGATTTTCGTAAGTCGTTAAACGGTTTAAAGTCGCCATAATATTGGTAACTTTAACCTGCTGGATTGCTGCTAAAACTTCTGCCTGGTGCTCAATCGGATAAGCAGTGTCATCTGTTGAGGCAAGCTTTTTACTGGGTTTAACAAGTAATTGCTGTGCTAATTTTTGGCGGACTGATAGATTAGTATTATCTATAAGATGAGTGACGTTAATAAAACGTCCACAATTTACCTCATCAGCAACATGAATAATTTGCTCTAATTTTTCTGTGGGCACGTCTATTATTTTAAAACTTTTATTCTCAGCTATTACTGCATAATCTGAGGATAAATGGGCAGCTAAACATTGAGGAACTTGTAATTGCTCCATCTTAACGTCTGTTTCTGCCATGACGGGGCTAGTAGCCAATAAAAATCCTGCTGTAAGCAGGGTCATCCTTGGATAAAAACGCATTTTCTCTCCTTTAGGTAGTAAAAAAATTCTTTTTGATGGTACATCATGCTTAAAAAGATAGAAATTTATTTTTAAGTTATTCTAATAAGAAGGGTTTTTATATACATATGTTAATCAAAAATTTCTTTATTTAATCAAAAATAACAAATTTTAACTCGTTTTATTTTGCTCTATAAGGGTAGCACTTACTTTTCCATAAATACTATTGATAATCATTTTCATTTGTTATAAAGTTACACTCCCGCAACTGTCCATTTGGTGAACAATGAAAACAAAAAAGATTCCATATTATCTACTTCTAACGCTTTTAACGGTAGGAGCAAGTCTAATTTTAGGCTTTTTAAGTTTCGGTGGTATGTATGCTTTAATGCCTTTATTGCCTCTAGCATTTGCCTCCTTTGGTCTATCGGTCGCTTATGAAGGTGAAATTTATTTACAAAATATAAAAGGTGCCTTTAAAAAATTGTTTAAAAGCGATTATTTAGAGCGTTATATCGCAGACGATTATTTACTTCATAATTTTCCTAACACAGCGGATGAAGATTGCCCACAATTTTTTAAAGACTATGAAATTCAATTAAATTTATTAAATAAATTTAATCATAAAAATTTAGATAAAGAGAGTTTAGCGCGTAAAGGAAAAATTGAAAAAACAATGAAGGATATGCGCAAATGGTTTACGCTGCAATTATATAAAAAGCCAACTGATGTAGACGATAATTCTTCTTATAGCCAATATCAGGCAGCTTTACAGCAATGGCTTGCCAGCCATAAGCAACAAGATGCAATCGCAAAATTAGCGACACGCGCTCATGTTTTTAATGGTGTAAAATTATTTAGTGTATTGTCGGGTCTTTTTATGGGATTTGGTACAACTTACCTGCTTGTTGAGGGGTTTGCTACTATTCCTCTTTTAGCAACTATTCCTGCAGCCACCCTACCCTTTGCCATTGTCCCTATGGCCATTGTTGCCGGCGCTGCTTACGCATTTCTTACTTACAATGCTGTAACGGATATGATTAATAATGATACATTACGTAAATGGTATACTAAGCTTCGCGATAATTTTACCAAAGAAAATGCGTCTAAGCATATCGTTCGTAACGTTTTTCTAGTTATTACGGCTGTTGCTTTGCTAGGACTTGCTGTGGCATTGACACTTTGCACCGCAGGCACTTGGTGGACAGTCGCTAAAAATGCCCGTCCATTATTTAACTGGATGAGTAAAATTCCAGCCTTTGTTATGGGCATAATTAACCCGATAATTACCGGGGTTTCAGCACTCATTTTCAATCTACAAAATACGAGTGAATCATTAGAAATGATTGATAACTTAACTCGTACTAAAGGCAATATTTTTAAGAAAGCAGCCCATTCTATTCAAGAAAGCTTTGAGAAATTAAGAGAGCGTGAGAATTGGCTACAAATTCTTAACCCTGCAAGAATTCTTCTTAAATTAACCATTACTCCGTTAAGAATTGTCCTATTCTTAGGCCATTTAATTAGTATTGGTGTAACTTCAGATAGAGTGCCTGGTATTCCTGAGATAGCTTCTGCCATTTTAGGTATTATTAGTGAAGGCTTTGAAGACGCACACTATTTCTTTGAGCAAGGACATGACCATCATCACCATAAACACAGCCATGATGATAACTATGAACATACTAAAGAACTACTAAAAGAGCAGCTGCAACATGAGGAAGGGCACAGCCATGAAGCTGACTTACCAACGAAAGCACTTAAAGCTATTTTTGCGCCTCTCTATCTACTTGCAACACTCTGGGATTATGCAGCAAGCCATGGAAACAGCAGTCGTAAAAACGCAGAAAGCTCGCGTAGAGCTCTAAGCTTTACCGACGCTTGGCATAAACAAACCGGCCAAAAACTAATTGAGACTGTTGAATTAACCAACGAAGAGCCACAAGTATCGCAAGATTGGCAAGTTGAGCAGGCAAATTATCACATCGAGCGTTTCAAAAATACCCACTTGAGAAAGGTCTTAATCAATACAGACATTGCTCAAGAGAAAGAAACAGGGCTAAATGATTTACAAGCTGAATTAAAAACAGCTGGTCCTGACTTTAGGTTAGCACAGCGTGTTAAAATTGCGGCTAGTAACCCTACTTTTACCCAGCATCGTTTCTTTGATACATCAGCTAGAACCGAAACCTCAGAGTTTTTAGAAAAACTTGCTGATAGAATTGACTCACCAGCCGCTCCAGCTGCTTAAGGCGAGCCAAGAAAAAATCAAGCAGCCATTTGATTTCGACATAAAAGCTAGAAAATAGCTTTTATGTCGTTAAACGAATGGACTCTAAAGCGCAGCCCTATCTGAAATCCCGTTTAAATTTTAAATTAGGTCAGTAAGCTTTTTAAGCTAGCTAAATGCGATTTAGCCAACGCTTTAGAGCGCTCTTCATTACGCTCCCCTTTTCCATACCATTCTAAACTATCTTGCGGTAACTCATCTAAAAAGCGGCTAGGTTGACATTCTTGTAACTCGCCACCACGACGACGTTGTTTGGCTAATGTTAAACAAAGCCCTTTTTGAGCACGTGTAATGCCTACGTAAGCCAAGCGCCGCTCTTCTTCAATCTGATCATCATCAATGCTCACCCGATGGGGTAATAATTCTTCTTCCATACCCACTAAATAGACAAAAGGAAATTCTAACCCCTTTGAGGCATGCAAGGTCATTAATTGCACGCTATCGCCATCCGCTTCGCCAGATTGCTCCAAAATGTCGATTAAAATTAATTTATTAATGACGTCACTTAACGTTTGTTCAGGGTTTTTATCTAATAAACGCCCTACCCAATCAAGCAATTCCCAGACATTTTCCATGCACTTTTGCGCTTTAGCCGGGGCATTACATTGCTCATAAATATGGGCCTCATAACCACTTTCATCGACCATCTCACGTAATACATCCATAGGTGAATGACTGACTAAGCGTTGTTTTATATCTAAGAGCCAGCGTTTAAATGACTCTAAGGCTAAACGGGGTTTGTCAGTGATGAATTCTGTTAACGCTAAATTATCAGCACATTGAAATAGGCTTTGCTGTCGCGATTGAGCATATTTGCCTAATGCACCGAGGCTCGCATCACCAATCCCACGTTTCGGTGTGTTCACTGCTCTTAGAAAGCCAGCATCATCTGCTTCATTACATAACAAGCGCAGATAAGCAAAAATATCCTTTACTTCCGCGCGAGCAAACCAGGATTGACCGCCACTAATTTTATAAGCAATACTGTGATGCCGCAAAACCTTTTCAAAAACACGCGATTGATGATTACCGCGATATAAAATGGCGTAATCACCATATTTTTTGCCGAAACGCAATTTATGGCTGATGATATCCGTCACCACTTGTTCAGCCTCGTCTTGCTCATCTTTACAATATAAAACCTTAAGTAGATCACCCTGGCCTAATTGACTCCACAATTTTTTTTCAAACAAGTGCTGATTATTAGCAATTAAGGTATTAGCTACCTGCAAGATACGACTTGTTGAGCGATAATTTTGCTCTAATTTAATGACTTTTAACTGCGGATAATCTTGCTGCAATTGGGCCAGATTCTCAGGTCTCGCGCCACGCCAAGCATAAATAGATTGATCATCATCTCCAACCACAGTAAAACGTGCACGTATGCCTGCTAAGTACTTAATCAATAAATACTGGCTGGTGTTAGAGTCTTGATATTCATCAATGAGTAAGTGGCGAATTTTATTTTGCCAATAATCAAGGATTCGCGGATGATGACTTAATAGGTATACAGGAATTTTTATTAAATCATCAAAATCAACCGCATTGTAAGCGATTAGTGACTCCTGATATTGGCTATAAACAGCTAACGCCTCATCAAAAATAGGATTATTCTTAGGTTCTTTAAAACAATCTTCTGGATTTAGTAAATTATTTTTCCAGCGTGAGATTTGTTGTTGCAATTGCTTGAGATAATCTCTGTCGTTTGCTTTACCAATGGGCAAATAGTTTTTTATTAATTGTTGGCTATCTTCACTGTCAAAAATGGAAAAGCCTGGCCGTAAATTACAATGCTGTAAATGTTTTTTAATGATTTGCAAACCTAGAGTATGAAAAGTCGCTATGGTTAATCCACGCCGCTTAGGTGAGCCGATTGTTGTGGCAATTCGACTGCGCATTTCCTCAGCCGCTTTATTCGTAAAAGTAATGGCATAAATGGATGAGGCACTGTAACCGCATTCCTCAATTAAGTAGGCAATTTTTTGCGTGATTACCCGTGTTTTACCACTACCAGCACCAGCGATTACCAAGAGTGGGCCTTCAATGTATTTGACAGCGGCCATTTGATGAGGGTTAAGCATTCATTTTTTCCATACACCTACCTTAAATGATTCATACCCGTTAAAAAAATAATAAATTATACACATTCAGCATTAAATAATGCATGTGTTAGAATAAGTATTTTAATGAAGTCACTTCAATGGGGAATAAAATTGGATACCTTGCAACGCTTTATGTTTGAACACGCTAGTATTCGTGGTGAAATTGCCCATTTAGATCAAACTTATATAACAATTATTAACCAGCGCGCTTATCCGCCTATGGTAAAAAACCTATTAGGGGAAGCCTTAGTGTCTTGTCTACTAATGATGGGTAGTGTCAAATTTAAGGGCGAACTAAGCTTACAATTTCAAGGTGATAAACGCTTACCTTTGTTATTGGTTCAATGCGATCACCAGCGTCATTTACGTGCTTTTGCAAAATTTCAACCGGATTTAACCACTGAAGAGTACGCTGGTGCTTTTTTAGAAGGGAAAATGGTGCTTACGATAAGCCCACATAGCCATACCCAATCCTATCAAAGCGTTTTACCCATTCAAAGCACCTCGATGGCTGAGAATCTCATGCACTATTATGCCCAATCTGAGCAAATACCAAGCCGAATCTGGCTGGCTGGTGATGATACAAAAGTTGCCGGCATGTTACTGCAATTAATGCCTGGTCAGGATACGCAGCAGCGCGAGCAATTTTGGGAATACGCAGTTCACATAGGGGAAACAATTAGCGAAAATGAGTTGCTCAATTTAGATAACGAAACCCTACTATATCGACTGTATCATGAAACGGATTTGAGAGTTTTTGATAGTGAGCCAGTTTCGTTTCAATGTCGTTGTACGCCTGAAAAAATGAAACAAGTCTTAACCATTTTAGGTGAGAAAGACATTAAAGAATTACTTGCAGAAAAAGGCCACGTTGAGGTGACTTGCGATTTTTGTAACCAGCATTATGCCTTTGACCCCATTGATATTACTATGTTATTTCACAAGAAATAACATAGTCTTGCCTTAATTCTACTGCATCGTTAGCTTCGTTGCTGAAATAATGCCAGGATCAACTTGGCTAAATTGAAGATATTTGCCGCGCATGGCTTGTAATATTTGCTGCAATGTAGAAAACTGGGCGCTTAATTGAAAAAATAATTCCGCTGTTTCTGTTGTCTGTAATTCACCAACACATAAATAAGCAGTCTGCCCCATATTAAAAAAATACTTTAAGCTAAGTTTACGTCGCTCTGCAATGCCAGGAAATAAACCACAAAAAAGCAAGCTTTTATCACCAACATCGCGCAATAAATCCACTTGCCGGCGGCCCCTAGTTTGCATAGATTCTAAAAAATCTAATGCAATTACTGATTCAATTAATTTAGGACCTTGGGAAAAGCGCATCAGTAAAAAGACTAAGTAACTTTCCGTGTTTTCATTAAGAATCAGCCGAGTTGAGGCTTGCGCTTCATTCACTAAAGCATGCCATTGGCTTGTTTCAGTAGGATGCAGGATCAATTTCTCCATGACTAGCTCCTTTTATACTTCTTATAAACAGTTTAGCAAATAACGTACCAATGTGAGTGCATTTGAGCAAAATAATGGGCTAATTAGCTTTGAATTTAGCAATATTGACAGCTTTCTCTAAATTTTACAGCAATAAGCTAGCAAATAACTTGTTATCTGGCAGCTTGGCTAAATCTTGGTTAGCTATGGGTATAACAAAGTTACTAATTAAAGCTTGCCAAAAGGGTTTATATAAGTAATTTTGCAGAGGATGATCGTCGGTTGTAGGGAAACAAGGGCCATGATTGGCTTCCAGTAGCCAAACCTTATTTTGACTGTCAACCATAAAATCGAAGCCAAATAAAGCAAGAGTAGCTTTTTTCTGAATTTTAAATGCCTCGGGATAAGCTTTTTTTAATCCAACTAATACCTCCTCTAAAATAATTTTAATAGCAGGATATAGGCTTTTAAAAAAATTAAATTGATCGGTTGGAATTTGAATCACGTTAGGCTCTTGGCCATGTAAGTGTTCGTTCGTTAAATGAGGCCTTAAATCAGAGATAGTTAAACTAAATGGCTGCCGGGCTACATTAAAATAACCAACATGATAAAGATAAGCGCCTACATAATTAGTTAAAACAACAAATTGACGGATACTGTATTTACGTTGGTCACGCAGTAAATGAGGGTTAGGAATATAATACTGTAATACATGCTCACCGCCTAAGCGATTGGCACTTAAAAAATGCTGCTCTAAATCACTTAATCGTTTAAACAGTTTAATATCCTGCCCATTATTTAATAACGCAGGCTTTAAGATCCAAATTAAACCAGCAAGCTCATTGCTTAACTGGTTATTTTTTAAGTAAAATTGCTGGGTAAGTTGATTAAGTACTAGCGGCCAATTGTCATCATTTATGCAATAAGTAAGCGGCATCGCACCCGGGCATTGCTGTTGCACTAAACAAGCTAATAAATGCTTATACTCAAGACACAGGCCGGCTTGTTCATTAAATTTTAAATTATCAATACTAAAATGAGACCAACCCCGCCAATAACTTTTTTTCCATCCTATTTCTTTTAAATGAACACTTAAATTGTAATCCGTAGGCGAGCAAGCCTCCTGTAAATAAAATGTCTTAGGTTTCAAATTTGGCACGCATTGCTCCAGCAAAGTCTTATATATTAGTGTTGGAAATAATTTATGGTTTTTGCAAATCATTTAAATCGTAAAAAAATTATAAAGCTTAGAAATTTGGAAGTTTAAACATTTAACAATATGGTAATATAAATTATGCTATGATTTATTAAAGTTCTATTATTATTCTTTTTAGGATTTAACCATGAGTACTAATGCAGACGATGTTAAAAAAACAACGCCTAATCCAAAACCAACATCTACCCCATTAAATGATCAAGATGCACCTAATAATTCCCAAATAATCGCTGCACCATTAGATGATGACTTAGGCGATAAACCAGAACCAGATGATAACCCTGATATGCAGAACATTACCACTGCTCCACAGGCAAAGCCTAAACCAGAAAAAAAAGATCCTAAAGATCACTGGCTTAGTCAAGAAGTTGGTAAAGGAGATGACCCTTATACCGCTTTTGCAAAAGAATTAAGTAATTTTGTCATTGTTGTTAAACAAGAGCTAATCAACCCTCTTTATTCAAAGATTGGTGATGCAGCCCTTGATGGTGTGCAAAAACTTGGTACTGCAGCCGTTAATGGTATAGCAGACCTTGGCAATAAAGCTGTAGATGGCATTAAAAGCACGGCTAGCGATATCAAAGATGCTTTAAGTAAAAGCAACACTGAAGATCCAGACGGTGATATAGAACTAAGCACCTTAAAACCAATGGATGAAGACTCAATAGATGATGAGTTTGAGCTTGATGAAGAGGACTTAGTAAGTACGACTGAGACCCCTAGTGTTAATGCCGATAGTGAAGATTTAGAGAAAGTAGCGTCTGTTTCCCTAAATAAAGGCTAAAAAATTAACTAGTTAGCGTGTTACTTAAATTATAGTAAGTCTTCTAAATAGTATTCATTGCCATAATTATGTTATAATGGACAAATTAATGAGCAATTAATTACTTATTGCATTTTTTTTACCCCATCTATGCTATTTACTTCTAATTAAACGTCTTCAAGCGATTTGATTTTCGTTAGGCATAGTAGCGCATTACTGTTAAATACAAGGTCATGTATGATTGAAATGATTCGTAATATCGCCATCATTGCCCACGTGGATCATGGCAAAACAACACTTGTTGATAAATTATTACAACAAACGGGTACCCTTAATGAGAGAGCACCACGCGTTGAGCGGATAATGGACTCTAATGCGTTGGAGAAAGAACGCGGTATTACTATTTTAGCTAAAAATACTTGCGTCCATTGGCAAAATCACCAAATTAATATTGTGGATACCCCAGGACATGCTGACTTTGGCGGTGAAGTAGAACGTATTTTATCGATGGTAGATAGCGTATTACTTTTAGTTGATGCGGTTGACGGCCCCATGCCACAAACTCGTTTTGTGACTCAAAAGGCCTTTGCTCGTGGCTTAAATCCAATTGTCGTTATTAATAAAATTGATAGGCCTGGTGCACGGCCACATTGGGTTATGGATCAAGTGTTTGATTTATTTGATAATCTAGGTGCTACTGATGCACAACTTGATTTTCCAGTCGTTTATACCTCAGCCTTAAACGGCTATGCCAAGCTCAACTTAGATGATGATGCAACTGATATGTCGGCTTTACTACAAACAATTATTGATAAAGTAAAAGCACCTGATGTGGATGAAAATGGCCCATTTCAAATGCAAATTAGTTCATTAGATTACTCATCCTATGTGGGCACAATTGGCATTGGTCGGGTTACTCGCGGCAAAATTAAAGCTAAATCACCGATTAAAATTATTGATAAAGATGGTGCTATTCGCAGTGGCCGCTTGCTGCAACTCTTAGGTTTTAAAGGCCTAGAACGTATTGAAATAGAAGAAGCTAGTGCGGGTGATATTATCGCTATCACAGGCGTTGAGCAACTCAATATTTCCGATACCTTGTGTGATCCTAATCAAGTAGAAGCACTGCCGCCTTTATTGGTTGATGAGCCTACTATTAGCATGACTTTTCAGGTCAATGATTCTCCTTTTGCTGGTCAAGAAGGCAAATTCGTCACCAGTCGTAAAATTAGAGAACGCTTAGCAACCGAGTTATTGCATAACGTTGCTCTACAAGTTGAAGATACCAGTGATCCCGATAAATTTAGAGTATCTGGCCGAGGCGAGTTACATTTATCTATTTTAATAGAAACAATGCGCCGTGAAGGGTATGAATTAGCTATTTCTAAACCTGAAGTCATTATGCGTGAAGAAAATGGTGAACAGCTAGAACCTTATGAACGCCTAACGATTGATGTTGAAGAAGCGCACCAAGGCACTATGATGGAGAAATTAGGTGAACGGCGTGGTGATTTGCAAAACATGCTGCCAGATGGGAAAGGGCGAGTTCGACTAGATTACGTCATCCCGACACGGGGTTTAATTGGCTTTCATACTGAGTTTCTTTCAAGCACCTCAGGCACAGGCTTAATGTATCATGTTTATGATCATTATGGGCCTGCGTTTAAAGGTAGACTGGGCAAACGTAATAATGGTGTTTTAATTGCCAACTGCCAAGGCATGGCACGTGCATTTGCTTTATTTAATTTACAAGAGCGCGGCCGTTTATTTATTGAGCCACAAACTATGTGTTATGAAGGCATGGTTGTTGGTATTCATGCACGTGACAATGATTTAGTGGTTAACGTAACTAAAGAAAAACAATTAACTAATATACGGGCCTCCGGTAGTGATGAAAATATTCTCCTTACGCCGCCAATTAAACTATCCTTAGAACAAGCCTTAGAGTTTATAGATGATGATGAATTGGTTGAAGTAACACCACAAACAATTCGTCTACGTAAAAAAGAATTAAAAGAAACAGATAGGAAGCGTACTTCTCGAGCAAATACGGCGGATAACTAACACATTGAAACCATTATGAAAATGAAATTTGAGCGCGTTATTCTTTATGCACGGCATCACCGAGCCAATCAAGGCGTAAATGAAAGCTTACAGCGACTTACTCATTTTTTAGAAAAGCAGCAAATTGAAGTACTGGTTGATATTGATACTGCCGCTAATTTTACGACTGGTCTACCAAGCCTGCCCCGCAGCCAGATGGGGCAAAAAAAGGATTTAATCGTGGTTGTAGGTGGTGATGGCAGCCTACTTTCCGCAGCCCGCATGGCCATTCAAGTTGATGTACCTGTTATTGGGATTAACCGCGGCCGGTTAGGGTTTCTAACCGATATTTCTCCTAGTGATATTGAACAGCAGTTAGGGGCTGTTTTGGCTGGTCAATACATCGAAGAAAAACGCTTTTTATTGATGGCTAGAATTCATGAACAGAAAGAAACTTATTTTCGTGGTGATGCTTTAAATGATGTGGTGTTAGGACGCGGCCGTGAAACACATCTCATTGAGTTTGATGTTTATATTGACAAACAATTTGTAAGCCATTACCGCGCAGATGGCATGATTCTCGCGACCCCTACAGGCTCTACCGCGTATGCTTTATCTGCTGGGGGGCCAATCATGCACCCGCAATTAAATGCCATTGTATTAGTACCTATGTTTTCGCACAGTTTAAGTTCACGACCTCTAGTTATTGATGCTAACTCTGTGATTGATTTAGTTATTAGTAAAAACAATGAAATTGACTTACGGGTTAGCTGTGATGGACATGAATCAAGGATGGTTAAACCTGGACAACAAGTTTGTGTCGAACAAACTAAGCAGAAGCTCTGCTTATTGCATCCTTGTGATTATCACTATTATGATACGCTAAGAATCAAACTCGGCTGGGAATCCAAAAATCAAGGATAAGACATGCTCACTGCCTTACGTATTGAAAACTTCGCTATCGTTAAATTGCTTGAACTTGATTTTACCCGCGGCATGAGTGCTTTTACTGGTGAAACAGGGGCAGGAAAATCTATTATGATTGATGCCCTGCTCTTAGCCTTAGGCGGGCGCGCTGATGCCTCAGCTGTCCGCCATGGTGAAGAAAAATGTGAAATTCATGCGACATTTAAAATTGATGAACCGAGTGAGCCTGCCCATTGGCTAAGCGCGCATGATCTTGACTGCAGCGACAGTGAAGTTATTTTGCGGCGAGTCATTTACAGTGAGGGGCGCTCACGCTCTTATATTAATGGGCAACCCTTTCCGTTACAAAAAGTAAAAGAATTAAGTGAAATGTTGGTTCATATTCATGGGCAACACCAGCATCAAACCTTGATGCACCATCAAACACACCGTGAGCAACTGGACTGCTTTGCTAATCATGATGGGCTTATAGAAAATGTACACGCCTTATATAAACAGTGTCAAAAAATAAAAAATGAGATTGAGGCTCTAAAGGATCAAGATAATTTTCGCGACCGCATTGAACTATTACAATTTCAAATCGATGAATTAAATAACCTTGCTTTACACGAAGACGAAATAAGCCAATTAAACCAAGAGCATCAGCTCCTGCATCGTGCTCAAGATTATATTCATTATACGCAGCAAATTACGGAACTATTAAATGCCGATAATGAACCGTGTATCTCTCAACAATTGAATCTCATTTTACAATTACTGCAAGACTTACCCCAAGAACAAGTGGCTGTAAAAAATGCAGCTGAATTAATTAATAGTGCTTTAATACAATGTGAAGAAGCCTTAGATGAAATTCAAAATTTTGGCGAGCGCATACAACTAGATCCACAGCGCTTACAAGAAATAGAAGCAAGGCTAAGTACCATTCATCATATAGCCCGTAAATACCATGTAACGCCAGAGCAGTTGCTTAGTCACCTAGAACGCTTACAAAAAGAATTGCAAGATTATCAAGAAGCTAAAGAGAAAATTCAGCATCTGCAGCACGATTATCAAGGTAAAGTTCAAGACTATGAGCAAGTGGCTCTTAAACTGCGTCACTCAAGGCAGACTTCTGCGGATAAGCTTGCCAAAGAAATCAGTAGAATTATAAAGCAACTTGGCATGCCTAAAGGACAGGTAAGTATTGAAATAAGCAGCTTAGATAAGATGCAGCCGCATGGATTAGATAAGGTAGAATATAAAGTCTGTACTAATCCTGGCATGGCTCCAGACTCTTTAAATAAAATAGCCTCGGGCGGTGAGCTTTCCCGTATCAGTTTAGCAATCCAAATGATCACAGCTCAACGTGGTGCCACACCGACCCTCATTTTTGATGAGGTAGATGTAGGGATCGGTGGTGCAACAGCAGCATTAGTAGGCCAATTATTACGTAAATTAGGCGAGCGTTTACAAGTATTTTGTGTCACTCATCAACCGCAAGTGGCTTCAGCTGCCCACCATCATTTTGTCGTTGAAAAATCTAGCGATAATTACCAAACTTATTCGCAAATTATAGCGCTTCGTGAAGAAGAAAAAGTTGACGAAATTGCGCGCATGTTAGGCGGACTAACGATTACTGAGCAAACACGCAATCATGCTAGAGAATTGCTATTAAATAGCCATGAAGGCGAGGTTATAAGCTAAATACAAAAGGGGATTTTATGCAAAGGATTATTATTGGCTTAGGCATCCTGTTAATCTTAGTGGGATTGCTTTGGCCTCTCATTAAAAAATCTGGTTTAGGGCATTTACCCGGTGATTTGCTTATCAAGAAAGGTAATTTCACTTTTTACTTCCCACTTACTACATCCATCATTATCAGTTTAATTATTATGATCATTTTATGGCTAATGAATCGCTGACTATTGCTTTAATTTTTCATTTCGTCAAACGGCGCTGTTTTGTATATTCTTAAACTGATGACTAATATAACTAAAATATAAACAATATTAATGCCTACATAGCAAATGATAGCACCAAGAAGACCTAACCAATTAATGAGAATAATGCATGCTATTAATTGAAATAATAATAAACTTAAGGTCAATTTGGCTCCTATCTCACTACCACGGTGCGAGTATCGAACCATTCTTGCTAAAGGCATGGTAATTGAAAAAGTCAAAATATTAATAAGGCATACATACAAATAGGGTAGAGCATCAGTAAAATTAGATTGATAAAGTAGTAAAATTTGTTTAGCAAAAATACCAATTATCAATATAGTAATTAACGCAATACTCACACAAATCATTAAATACTTTTGCATAACTCGCTTTAATGCGTCACGGCTTTGAGCAAAGGCTGCTGAAATATCAGGCCCAATTAAAATACCAATCGGCGCGATAGCAATCAAAGCGAGTGAGATAATAGAAATAATAGCAGCAAATAACCCGACCGAATGTTCATTGCGGCCTAGCCATTCAATCATCATTAATGGAATTGCCGTAAAAATATAACGATTTAAATTTTGAATCGTGTAGCCATATATTTTATCTTTCCAAGCGATAGCATGAGCTGACTTTACCTCAATAGTAGATAATTCTGTTCTTTTATAAAGAAAAAAAGCAACCCCTATAATCAACGTATAACTAGCGATAAATCCTATCAGCATGATATGGGGAAAGTAATGTTTATTATCATTAAAAAGAGCTGGATAGAGGTAAAAATAAATGATTAAGCTTAAAATAAAATAAACGATAGTTTGTAGTAAGCTTAAAATAACAGCTGTACGCATGTAGTTGATTGCACGAAAATATTGCTTACAAATAGCATACAATGATAGCGCGACTGTCCCCCAAAGGAATAAGTATAAGGGGTGACTTACATCAAATAGCGCTATATTACGAAGTGCTAAGGTTAAAGAAATAAGAGTAATGGTACATAAACTACCTAAAACAACGACCCATACATAAAGAGGCTTCAAAAAATTAATTATTTCTTGCGTTAACGTGACGATGTTACTGTATTTATTTTGGATATAGTACTTAGGTACATAATAAGCAATGATTGAATCCATACCTAAAGTAAACATGGTTCCAAGAAGCATTAGGGCGTTTGTCGCAACGGTATAATCACCGAACAAAACATCACCAGCATGCCTTGCGACAAGCAGGTTTATTATAAACAGCATGAGCTGATCGGCAATAATTATGAATAAATTTAGAGTAAAACCCATGTATTAGACTAGCTTAATTCTTTAAACACAATCCATCGTTCTAACAGTATATACTATCAGGTTAACACTTACTGTGCAGAGATCACTGAGTTAATCTAAGAAAGACGTTATGTAACTTAAGGTTTTTGCAGGTATTCAATTGACTATCAACATAGTTATCCACATAGCAGATTTTTTATTAAAATATAAATTTTATTAAATTTAATTATTTTTCAAAAACTTAATAAAAAAATACTTCTTAATATTACTTTCTTGAGAAATTTAATCACAAAATTATCCACAGATTTAACCAACTTAAAGATGAAGGTATAATTTAACTAACATTGATTTAAATAAAATTATTCTTTATTGAGATAAGTACGTCGATCATGCATAGTTTCAATACTATTAATGACTGTCTGCCGACTGATTTCATGCATTAAGGGAATAAATGATAAAGGAATATCTTCATAAATTGCATAGGCAATAAAAAAGCTATCTTGCCATGTTTTTTCATTTTTGCGCGTTTTAGCTTTAAGCCATAAAGTAATCCATAAGAAATGAAAAAGCCATTTCTCTCGATTTACTTCCATTTCTTGCTCTAAAACCGCTGTAACAGCATCTTCAATATTACAAAATTTTACGCCATCTACAAAGTTACTGCAGCGATTAACTAGCTTATCAACATTTGCATTTTCTACGTACCAAGATTCTGTAAATGGCTTAGTTTCAAGCCAGTTCTTAGAGCGTTTAAGGGATGATTGCATTTTATCTGGTGTAAAGGGAGTAATTTGAATACTTAATTCTTCGATAAGAGCTGGTATATCTAAAGCATGCGGGTAAAAATTTATTCCTAATAATTCTTGAATTTCTAATAAATGTAGATCAGGCATGCCCCCTTGTTCAATGGTCAGGGCTAAAAAATGCTCTGTAATAGCTTGTAAGTACGTCGTATCTATGTCCCGCAAGACAATACTATCGTCAAAGGTTTCATCATAGTATTTTTTTACATCTTTTAGGGTAATAGGTGGGGTTAACCAAGCATCTTTAATGCCTAAGCCATATTTATATAATAACCCACAAAGTCGATTTGTTCTCCCGTGCTTGATATGAATAAATACACCTTGTGCACCACTGCCATCAACTTCACTGGCTTTAATGCCGACAATAGACAAGCTTCTATCCGTATCAAAAATTACGCCTTGTTTTCTTTGTAATTTAATCCAACGATTAAATTGCTCATGATACGCTGCCGGATACCAGTTTTTAATTGTTTGTAGGCGAGATAAGGAAGTCGGACTTAAAGCAATTCGATGGATTAAGTGCTCAAAGGTGGCAATAACAATTTCTCGTACTGTAGGCTTAGGATGTAATAAAGTTAAAAGAGCAATTTCATGCCCCTCTTCAATACTATAAAGATCAATCACTAAATCCACAAAAAAATCAGCAGGCATAGCATGACTTTGCGCAAAAAAATTCTCTGCAATATCAAAGGCGGAAAAATTGGACAGCTCATCTATCATATCTCGAATAGCATCTAGATGATGAATATCATCATTACTATCACTGCTATCATCATCAACTTCGGCGAGTGCAAGATAAGCATCACGCAATTTAGGCGATAATTCTATATGGACATCATAAAAAGCATTTAAGATTGGCAGCCAAAATCCAAGTGAATGATTACTTGTTCGAATGGCATTAGCCATATGCTCCATTAATTGATTCAAGGTTTTCATAGCCAATTTATTGCCAGTTTCTTGCGCTGATTGCAATTGCGCAACACAAATATCAATGGCAAAAATACAAGCAGAATAATATGGATTTTCTTGGTTAGCAGCCTCTTCATTTAAGGAAGCAATTAAATCAACAAGTTGTAAGGCTAAAATAGGTTCATGAAGAAAAGGTTTAAAGTACTGCGGATCTGGATCCGAATTATCTCCAATCAGATCGGCCATCTCGGCAATCCAATTCTTTAAGCTTTCAAAGTGAGTACTCATGTATTTTTAGGTACCTCTCGGGGCTGGCCGTGCTCATCAACCGCAACGAAAACAAATGTCCCTTCAGTCACTTGATATTTGCCCACGGCAGTCGCAGGCTCAGCCCATACTTCAACTCCTATGGTCATAGAAGTTTTACCCAATTTAGTTAATCTCACATAACAAGAAACGACATAACCTACTTGCACAGGCTTAAGGAAAGTCATTGAATTAATAGCCACAGTAACAGCTCGCCCATGCGATATCTTTTTAGCAAGCACACCTGCAGCTAAGTCCATCTGAGAGACTAACCAGCCGCCAAAAATATCACCGTTTGCATTAGTATCAGCGGGCATAGCAAGTGTTTGTATCGTAATTTCACCTTGAGGATTATTCGCCATCTTATGAACCACGCTTTAATTTCGCTAAGGCATCTGCCATAGCAGTATTAAATATACCCTTCTTAGCTGGAATAGTGCTTTTCTTGTTTTGCTCCGATTTCTTTACTGCTACTTTTTTCTTTACAGGTAACGCTTTTTGCTCAGGCTTGCCAACTTTTTTATGGTTTACAGCAGCCTTCTCATCATTTAACTTCATGCTTAAACCAATACGTCTACGCTCTTTATCCACTTCAACTACTTTAACTTTAATTATATCACCCGCTTTAACAATGGTGTGTGGATCACTGATAAATTTATTAGTCATGGCTGATATGTGAACAAGGCCATCTTGATGTACGCCAATATCAACAAAAGCACCAAAATTAGTAACATTGCTGACCACACCTTCAAGAATCATACCCTCTTCAAGATGAGCAATATCTTCTATACCTTCCTTGAAACTAGCAGTTTTAAACTCTGGGCGCGGATCACGACCTGGTTTTTCAAGTTCTTTTAAAACATCCTGTATCGTTGGTAACCCAAATTGATCATCGACATACTCTGCAGCATTTACACTATGTAAAAATTTATGGTTGCCAATGACTTCATTTAAAGAAACCTTTTGCTGAGATAATATTTTCTCCACAAGTGGATAAGCTTCTGGATGAACAGCCGAAGCATCGAGTGGGTTATCACCTTTTTGAATACGTAAAAACCCTGCACATTGCTGGAACGTTTTATCACCCATACGGGGGATTTTTTTCAATTGCTCACGATTGGTAAACTGGCCATGCTCATTGCGATACTGTACTAAATTATTGGCGAGAGATTCATTAAGGCCTGAAACACGAGTTAATAGCGCTGCCGATGCTGTATTGACATCGACACCAACTAAATTAACGCAATCTTCTACAACCCCTTCTAAGCTGCGCGCCAAGCGATTTTGATTCACATCGTGTTGGTATTGGCCAACCCCTATCGCTTTCGGTTCAATTTTAACTAATTCTGCTAGGGGATCTTGCAAGCGTCTTGCAATGGAAACAGCCCCGCGAATACTAACATCTAAGTCTGGCAACTCTAAAGATGCTAACTCAGACGCGGAATAAACAGACGCGCCAGCCTCACTAACCATCACTTTAGTTAATTTAAGATCCGGATACATTTTAATCATATCACTCACTAAACGTTCCGTTTCTCGCGAGCCAGTCCCATTACCAATACTGATTAAATTAACATTGTGTTTAGCTGCTAATTTAGCCAATTCGCCAATGGCTTGGTGCCATTCATTTTGAGGAGCAAAAGGAAATACCGTGGTGTAATCTAATACTCGGCCAGTAATATCAACTACAACCACTTTAACGCCGGTTCTTATTCCGGGATCTAATCCTATTGTAATTTGCGAACCTGCAGGGGCTGCTAATAGTAAATCACGCAGATTACGTGTAAATACATTAATTGCCTCTTCATCAGCTAATTCACGCAATCGGGCGAGCAATTCAAGCTCAAGTTTTGTGAATAGCTTTATTTTCCAAGCCATGCGCACTGTTTCTAATAACCAACCATCTGCCTCTCTGCCTTGATCACTAATATTAAAATAAGAAGCAATGCGTTGTTGACCATAGTCACTGTTATTAGGCAGCTCTAATGTAAATTGTAAAACACTCTCTCTGCGGCCACGAAATAAAGCCAAAGCGCGATGAGAAGGAATTTTTTTAATGGGCTCGGCATAGTCAAAATAATCGCTATATTTTGCAGCATTTGTTTTTTTATCCTCATTTGCTAAGGAGGATTTAAGCACAATATGCTGCCATAAGTATTCTCGTAGTTCTGTAATTAGCTCAGGGCTTTCTGCAAAGCGTTCCATTAAGATTTGACGAGCGCCTTCTAGGGCTGCCTCACTATCAATTACTCCAGCGTCCTTATTAAGGTATTGCTCCGCAAGTAATAATGGCTTTTGTGAAGGATCATTTAATAGGCTATCAGCTAATGGTTCAAGACCCGCTTCTCTAGCTATCTGTGCTTTGGTACGACGCTTTGGTCGATAAGGTAAATAGAGATCCTCTAGACGAGTTTTAGTAACTGCAGATAAAATTAATTGCTCTAATTCAGGCGTTAATTTATCTTGCTCGCGGATTGATTGTAAAATAACCCCACGTCGCTCGTCTAACTCTCGAATATAGTGCAAACGCTCAGCCAGACCTCTTAATTGCGTATCACTAAGCCCGTCCGTTGCTTCTTTTCGATAACGCGCAATAAAAGGAACTGTTGCACCTTCATCAAGTAAACGAATTGCCACCTCTACCTGTGAGATCTTAACTTTAAGTTCCTGCGCTATAATCTCTGCAGCTGACATCATTTCTTGAGCCATTCACACATCCTCGCAAAACATTAATTAAAACCTTAGTATTATATAACGATTATCACTTGTTTTGCGAATTTTAACAGAAGCATTTTCAAAAAGAGACTCATAAACGATAGCACCACCCACTAAGCCTTAGCTAAGACAGAAGTAGGCGATACTGTGTTTGTCAAAACAGGTAGCTTGTTAAGCTATTCTACCGTCACTGATTTTGCTAGATTACGAGGTTGATCAACGTCTGTGCCTTTTGCTACTGCAACATGATACGCCAACAATTGTAGCGGAATAGTATACACTATCGGTGCAATCCAGGAACCACAGTAAGGAACTGGAATGAGTTGTGCCCCATTAGGTTGCCAAGCCTGCGAATCGTCTACAAAAACAATAAGTTGCCCGCCACGTGCACTCACTTCATGAAGATTGGATTTTAATTTATCCAATAATTCATCATTAGGTGCTATCGCAATGACTGGCATTTCATTATCAACCAAGGCAAGCGGCCCGTGCTTTAATTCGCCTGCAGGATAAGCTTCGGCATGAATATAGGAAATTTCCTTAAGCTTTAACGCACCTTCTAAAGCGACTGGATACTGTACGCCTCGACCTAAAAACAGGACATGTGCCTTATTCACAAATAATTGTGATAACGCTTCTATACGATTATTCATATTTAAAGCGCGCTCACAACAAACAGGTAACTCCTTAAGTTGCTGCAATATTTCTGCACTTAATTCATTTTTACACAGCGCCGCAGCTAACATTAAAAAGGCTGCTAGCTGCGTGGTAAACGCTTTCGTTGATGCAACGCCTATTTCGACGCCAGCACGAGTTAAAAAAACATAATTTGCCTCTCGCACTAAGGTACTCGTTGGCACATTACAAATTGCCAAGGTTGCCAGATAACCTAAAGACTTTGCTTTATGTAACGCGGCTAATGTATCTGCCGTTTCACCAGACTGAGAGACAGCAATAAAAAGAGTATCCTTAGCTACAACAACATCACGATAACGGTACTCACTGGCTATTTCAACTTGCGTAGAAATACCCGTTAGAGATTCTAACCAATAGCGCGCCACAAGGCCTGCATGGTAGCTTGTACCGCACGCAATAATATGTATTTGCTTAATCTGATTAAATAAATCACCACTCTCTGCGCCAAAACTTGCTCTAAGCACTTCTTGAGAAGCAATACGACCTTCTAATGTATCTGCGAGCACTTTCGTTTGCTCGTAAATTTCTTTCAGCATAAAATGACGATATTGGCCTTTACTAATGGTTTGGTTATTATCATTAAGAGAATGCAATTGTCGTTTTACCAATTGGCCTTGTGCATCGTAAATATCAACTTTTCCGTCATGAAGGTGGGCACTGTCTCCCTCTTCTAAATAAATCACCTGCTGGGCAAATGAGCCTAATGCTAATGCATCAGAGGCAATAAACTGTTCACTAATACCTAAACCAACCACTAAGGGACTACCTTTACGAATAGCAATTAGCTCATTGGGACGCTGCTCATGAATAACACCTAGTGCAAATGCACCATGCATTAATTTTGCAGCTTCTTGTACCGCCTGTAGTAAGTTTTCATGCTGTTGATAATAATAATGCACTAAGTGAGCTGCGACTTCAGTATCAGTCTCAGAAGAAAATTCATACTTTTCTTCTTCTAGCTTCTGGCGCAATGCATCATGATTTTCAATAATACCATTGTGGACGATGGCAATTTGTCCATTTGAAAGATGAGGATGAGCATTTTCTTCGCAAGGCTTACCATGGGTAGCCCAGCGTGTGTGAGCAATTCCTAAGTTACCTTTAATTGCTGTTTCTTGCATTGCGTCTGCTAAAGCTTGCACTTTGCCTTGGATTCGCACACGTTTTAGCATGCCCGCAGTGTCAATAACTGCAATACCAGCAGAATCATAACCGCGATATTCAAGGCGCCGTAATCCTGTTAACAAAATCTGACTAATATCACGCTGAGATATCGCACCTATAATTCCACACATGTCATATGACTCCTCACATTAATTGTCAATCGTGTTGGCATACTAATAGCGTCACCCACTAAATCTTAGACAACGTGCAAGTAAGCTTGCAACAAAGTATAAAGCTTAGTGGGTAACGCGATACTTAAAACTTAAAAAAGCAGGCAGTATGCCATAACGATCCCTCTTATTTAAATAATTATCTATTTACAAGCTGTGCACAAGTTGTTTTGTATCCATGTGCTTTCATAGCTAAACAAATTTCATTTGCAAGAAATAAATGTGCTTTCGTTGTTGGGTGAATTTCATCCCAAAATAAATAATCATCAGGGTTATCACACATACGATAATTTCTTTCATTAGGTGCAAAATTTGCATCACGATATTGTAGCGCTTGCGCATATTCTAAGACGTAATTGCCTTTAAATGGCGAATCCGCTAACAAATTAAACATAGGAAACTTCACATCAATACATGCATCCGTCACATTTTTAAAACCAAATAGCTCTGGTTTTTCTATTGCTTTATACAAAATTGGCTCAATATCAATAAAGAGAAAATCGACATCAGGCTTAGCGCTTTGCCACTCTAGCACTTTTTCTGCTAAGCGTTGATTGTGGACACCGCTAGCTATATTTAGTAATTCTCGGTCTGCGGTATTAACAAATTTAGGTGCAAAACCTACAGCAGGAACTCCTAAAATAACCAAATGCTTAGCACCAGCGTTAACTAACTTTTCTACTGAAGAGCTTAAGCCATTAATTACATTATCTATATAGGCGCTCATCTTAGTAGAATCATAATTATCGCCAAATCTTAAAATATTGAGGTAATCATTTCCGCCAATAAAGACGAAATAAACAGTCTCTTCATTTAATTTTTCATTGACTAACAGATAAGCTTGTACTGTTAAACCTATACTGGGTGGGATTAATTTACCAACAATTAAATTCTTAACAGTTAATAAAGGGTGGCGAATTAAATTCCATACTGTTAATTGGTAGTCGTAAGTAACAGCCCAGCTACCACCAAATGCCTTATTCTCAAAATGACGTTTATCTTCCCTATCAACTGCTAACATAGGCGCTAAATACTCATCCCAAACGCGGCCATTAGAAAAATGATCTTGCCAATAAGGTTCGCCAGGCAAGAGTGGTGCTTTCTTAACTTTGGAAATGAGAGAAGCAAGCATCGGTCCAACACCTGTATCAAAAAAATCCGTGACCATGTCTATGCCTGTATCTAAAAGAATTTGTGGTACATAATATTCTTCCGCAAACTCAGTCATTTTATTAATCACAAATACTTTTACGGGATAAACAAGGTAAGCAGGGCTTTCTTCTTTTCTTAGACTTCTTAGAAGATGGGTTGTGTTTCCTGTGTCAGATAGGCTATCGCCAAATATGACCATGGATTTAACAGGCACTTCTGCCCTTACCATCATGGGTAAAAACAATGCTACTACCCCTAACAATCTGCACAACTTTGTGCAATATGACATAATCCCCTCCTTAGGTTTAGAAAATCCTTTTCTATTTACTTTTTACTCAAATAGCATGACACTTGATCACTTTAAAGTGTGTATAATGCTCATTGTTGATAGTAGAGATACTTTTAGATTAAAGACTGATGTCTCTTTATTGTCAATCTGTTTGTCACTTGGCTTTTTTTATTTTATTTTTAATTAAAACAACCTGAAATAAATTGAGCATGTAAATCAAATGCTTATTTTTACCCAATACAATAAATTGTTGCCTGTCTGTAAAATCAATTATTTTTCTTCAATAAGCGAGCCCTGTCACGGTTCCAATCTCGTTCTTTAATAGAGTCACGCTTATCATGCGTCTTTTTACCTTTTGCCAGCGCTAATTTCATCTTGACTCGATTTTTTCGCCAGTATAACGATAAAGGGATTAACGTATAGCCTTGCCTTTCTACACTGCCAATTAGTTTATTGAGCTCTTGTCTATTTAATAAAAGCTTACGCGTACGAATAGGATCAGGGAATAGATGCTTGGCAGCAGTAGGTAATGGCTGTATCTGTGCACCTAAGAGAAAGGCCTCATTATGTTTAATAATCACATGCGCATCTGATAAATTTATCTTACCAGCGCGTAGGCTTTTTACTTCCCAGCCTTCAAGTACTAAACCTGCTTCATATTCATCCTCAATAAAATAATCAAAGCGTGCTTTTTTATTTAAAGCTATTGAGGAATCGTGATTTTTACTACTCATTTATTGCCTAACAAAGATTTATAAAAAGCCAAGTATAACACCTGCTTTTAAAATTGGAGAAGCAATAAAACCTATGAAGAGAAGCCTTCGCCGAGACGGACTTATTAAGCCATATAGTTAAGTTTAATTTAATTTGTTGATCGTAATTTAAAAATATAAAATGAAAAAATACATGCTTTTTCTTAAGGAGAAATAATGAAACTTGGTGATGTAGTGCCTAACTTTCAATTCACAGCGACTAACGGTATTAACGCTAATCTAGCTGACTATCACGGCCAATGGATTATCCTTTATTTTTATCCTAAAGATGCAACACCAGGCTGTACCACACAAGGCCAAGACTTCCGTGATTCTTATTTAAAATTTCAAGAACTAAATGCTAGTGTATTTGGCATTTCGCGAGACAGCATTAAGTCTCATGAAAATTTTAAATGCAAACAAACTTTCCCATTTGAGCTTATTAGCGATAGCAGCGAAAATTTATGTGAGTTATTTGAGGTTATTAAAATGAAAACTATGTATGGTAAACAAGTACGTGGTATAGAGCGTAGTACGTTTATCATTAATCCGCAAGGAAAATTAGTGCACCAATGGCGTAAAGTAAGTGTCCCTAATCATGTTGATGATGTATTAGCTACATTAAAAAAACTACAGAAAAATGACACAAGTCATCTCGGAGAAAATACACATTAGGTTTTTAATTGCATAAGACTGCTAAAAACAGATTAAATAGTCCTTGACGACGATAAAACAGGTTATCACAATGGATGATTTGGCTGATGGGGTGGTTTATGGATAACAAAGGAAATAGCAATAAACTGTTTGTGCTCGATACAAACATCATGATGAGTGATCCAACAGCAATTTATCGCTTTGATGAGCATGATATTTACTTGCCAATGGTGGTGTTAGAGGAGCTTGATAGCCATAAAACAGGGCTTTCTGACGTGGCTCGTAACGTTCGCCAAACAAACCGAATGTTAGTTGAATTGATGAGCGGCGCCACTCATAAACAAATTGTTGAGGGACTGCCCATTCCAAGTTTTGCCCATCACGATAATAATAAAAATACGGGGCGTTTATTTTTTCAAACAGATGACTTTGAGCAAATTAGAACAAGTTCACTGCCCGGACATAAAGCTGATAATACCTTACTAGCAACTGCCTTAGGATTACAGATAAAATATCCTGAAAGGCAAATCATTATTATTTCTAAAGACATCAATTTACGTATTAAGGCCGGTATTCTAGGTATTCGAGCTGAAGATTACTATAATGATCAGGTTCTAGATGACGTCACCTTATTACATAATGGCTTGCATATTTTAGATAATAATTTTTGGGATACCCATGTTAAAGACATGAATGCTTGGCAAGAAAACGGGAGAACATTCTATAAAATTAGTGGCTCCTTAATTAATCATTGGAATGCTAATGATTGCATAAGCACCGAAGATAACCAATTTCAGGCTATTGTAAAAAAAACTGAAGCTGAACAAGCTATTATTCAAATTGCTCGCGATTATACACAACCAAAGCATACCGTCTGGGGCATTAATGCTCGTAATAGAGAACAAAATTTTTCTCTAAATTTATTACTTGATCCAGAAATTGACTTTGTCACATTACAAGGCTCTGCTGGTACAGGAAAAACCTTGCTTACGATTGCCGCAGGCTTAACGCAAGTATTAGATCAAAATCGTTATGCCGAAATTATAATGACTCGGGTCACTATTCCTGTTGGCGAAGACATTGGTTTTCTACCTGGCACAGAAGAAGAAAAAATGACGCCTTGGATGGGCGCTTTAATGGATAATTTGGAAGTTTTACATAGCTCGCAAGAGGGAGGCAGCTTTGGCCGTAATGCGACACAAGATCTTTTACAAAATAAAATTAAAATTCGTTCTTTAAATTACATGCGGGGCCGGACGTTTTTAAATCGCTTCATTATTATTGACGAGGCACAAAACCTGACGCCTAAACAAATTAAAACACTAGTAACTCGAGCAGGCCCTGGCACAAAAGTAGTGTGTTTAGGCGATATTAAACAGATAGATACACCTTATTTAACTGAAACGACCTCAGGTCTTACTTTTGCCGTCGACCGATTTAAGCATTGGGAGCATAGTGCACACATGACTTTATTACGCGGCGAACGATCAAGACTTGCCTATTACGCAGCTGAACATTTATAGTACGCGCTTTATAAGAGGATAACAAATGAACAATCATGCCATCACCTTTGATGATGTATTATTAATTCCTGCCTATAATCATCATGAGTCTAGACGAGTTGTGGATATTAGCATGACTGATCGCTTAGGCAAGCTCAGCTTACAATTACCCGTAATTAGCTCTAATATGGATACAATTACCGAAAGTAAGATGGCTAATTTCATGCACGCTAAAGGCGGTATTGGTGCATTGCACCGCTTTTTAAGCATTGAAGACAATATTGCCGAATTTAAGCGCTCTAAAGGGCCCGTGTTTGTTTCTGTTGGCTGTAGCGAATCGGAATTACAACGAGCTGAAGCGCTACGGGATGCAGGCGCTGATTATTTTTGCGTTGATGTTGCCCATGCACATGCTAAGTATGTTGGGAAAACGTTAAAAAATTTACGTCAATTACTGGGCACCCGTTGTATTATGGCTGGCAATGTCGCAACCTATGCTGGTGCCGATTATTTAGCTTCTTGTGGCGCTGATATCATTAAAGCCGGTATTGGCGGTGGCTCGGTATGTAGTACACGTATTAAAACTGGCTTTGGTATTCCTATGCTCACCTGCATTCAAGATTGCGCTCGTACTGACCGCTCCATCGTTGCTGATGGTGGTATTCGCACTTCAGGCGATATTGTTAAAGCACTAGCGTTCGGAGCTGATTTTGTCATGATTGGCGGCATGCTGGCTGGTACAGAGCCAACACCAGGAGAAGTAATTACCAAGCCAAATGGTGCACAAATTAAACGTTATCGCGGTATGGCCTCGCGCGAAGCACAAGAGGAGTTTTTAGGTCAAATGCACGAATGGAAAACAGCTGAAGGGGTAGCAGCGGAAGTTACTTATCGTAATAATCAAGAAGCAATTATTGCTGATATTGTAGGCGGCTTGCGCTCAGGTTTAACCTATGCTGGTTCTAATACCATTTCAGAATTGCAACGCAAACTCAATTATGTATTAGTTACTCAAGCTGGGCGCTTAGAAAGCTTACCGCACAAACTTATGGAAATTTAATGTAAGATATTTGAGCTAAAAGAGTTGCCCTAAATACGTTAGGGCAATTCTTATGAGATTTATGAAGAAATTAGAGCGCCATCAACAGCTCAGGATTTTCTGCCACAACTTCTCCGATTTGTGATGGATCCATTTCCATGTTTTGACTACCTAAATCCATATCATACTGATCTAATGGATTACTTTGAGATTTAGATTTCTTCTTATCAGAATCCTCATCCTCATCACTATCGTCTAACATAAATGGCTGTAATGCGGTCATTTCAGCAGAGTCAGCACTTAAAGGCTCACCATTTTGCAAAGTGTCATCATCGTCATCATCATAAGCGCTACTATCATAATTATTATACAAATCACTATCGTTTGTATAATTGGGATTTAATGCATCGGCCATAGCAATCACCCTTAATATAAACCATAATTAAACAATCTTATTCTATGTAAGATAAAACCTGAGACGGTTAATAAGTCTGAGTATTGCTCAGATTTTATGAATACACAAATTAGATATTTATTAAAATACCGATAAATAATATAAATTTTAACTTAAGATTTAATCTTACTTATCTATTTATATAGATTTTACGGCAACTAAGTTAATTATAAACCAGTTTGGTTACTTTTTTACAATTTTTTATCAATTAAGGGACTTGTGATGAAGCGTGAAGATTTTCGTTGCATTAATATGGGGACGCAACTCGCTACCTTAAGCGCGCATGATGCCTCAATCATAGAGCCTGTGCAATTAACTAATGGTAAAAAAGGCAATGCTCTTTTACTTTTGCACGGCTTTTCTTCAACGCCGGGCGTTTTTCGTTTTTTATTACCACATATTATTGATTACTACGATAACCTTATCATTCCAGCGTTACCGGGCCATGCAGAAAGTATAGAAGCATTTAGTCGAATAAATACGCTAACCCTGCTTAACTTTGCCGAGCAAGCTTGTACATCTTTAACTGAGCAATATAAAAATGTTGATGTACTAGGATTGTCCTTAGGCGGGCTTCTTGCTTGTTATTTAAGCAGTAAATTCAAATTACGCCATTTATACTTATTAGCGCCAGCGCTAGATCTGACCTTAAACATGACCAAAATAGCGAAAATAATTCAAGTCTTAAGTGCAGTTGGCTTTAACAAAGTACGTAGTACTGCTGGAAATATTTATTATACGCCCGAGCAACAAGCAGCCTATCGCAAGATACCATTAAAAACAGGCTTTAGTTTAGTAGATTTTAAAGGCGGTGAAATCGCTTATCGTCAAATTCCATTTACAGCTATTCTAGAAATCTTAAACCTTATTAGGCAATTTCAATTTAATATACCAACTTGCCCAACGGATGTATTTCTTGGGATACATGATAAAGTAGTAGATAGCAAGCAAGTCGCTAAGCGTTTTAGCAATCACGCCAATATAAACATTCATTGGCTAGCTAATTCAGCTCATGTTTTACCACTAGATAATGATATTGAAGTGATTATTCAGTGTATACAAAAAAATGTCAGCCAAAAGGTAGCTCATGTAAAAAATTAAAAGTCGGTAGGTGGCGCAGCCTATATGATGTGGTAGGTTAGGCTAAACGAAGTGCATCCTAACAAATAATCCGTTGGGCTGCGCTGTGCTTAGCTCACCTACCTTAGCTACCTCGATTAAAATTAGCTAATCTTTATAGCCAGTAAACAAACACAAACAAAAATAACCAGACTACGTCTACAAAGTGCCAATACCAAGCAACTGCTTCAAAGGCGAAATGGCGTTCTGGTGTAAAGTGGCCTTTTATACAGCGAATAAGAATAACTATTAGCATGATAGTACCAATCGTCACGTGCAAACCGTGAAAACCAGTCAACATAAAAAAGGTAGTGCCGTAGATACCCGCGTCTAAAGTTAGCCTCATTTCCGTATAGGCTTCATGGTATTCATAAGATTGTAATGCTAAGAATAAAATACCTAAGGCAATAGTCAGTGCCATTCCAACAACTAATTGTTTTCTTTTGTTTAATTTTAATGCCCAATGCGCCCAGGTAATCGTAGCGCCTGAGGTTAAAAGGATTAAGGTATTGATAGCCGCTAAGCCCCAAGCCTCCATCCCTCTCTCAGCACCGGCAAAAATTTCATTATTAGGGTTGATAAGTAAAGGCCAGGTCGCTTTAAAATCTGCCCACAACGTATAATGAGTAATAGAATGTACCTCACCACCCAGCAAAGGAACTACCCAGAAACGCGTATAAAATAGAGCGCCAAAAAAAGCACCGAAAAAGCAAACCTCTGAAAAGATAAACCAAATCATTCCCCAACGAAAGGAATGATCAACCTGATCATCATATAATCCTTTCTCATTTTCATAAATCACCTGGCCAAACCACCCGACCATCATCGTGATTAATATTAGAAAACCTAGCGTGAAAATATAAGGGCCATACCAATCGTGATGTAACCAAGAGGCAGCACCAACTAAGGTTGTTGTCAAACCAATAGAACCTACTAAAGGCCAATGGCTTGGTTTGGGAATGTAATAGGTGCCATGTGCTCCCATAAAATAATTCTCCTGTTAACTCTTTTAATCAACCTTTACTAATTAATCACTCGGTTTGTGACATCAAATAAAGTGTAAGATAAGGTTATCGTTTTTACTTTTTCTGGCAAATCTGTATCTAAATGAAATAACAAAGGCATATCCATTGCTTCATGCCCATTTAATGTTTGTTGCGTAAAACAAAAGCATTCTGTTTTTTTCAAATATTTTGCTGCTATGCCTGGCGTGACACTCGGTATAGCCTGCACAGTCATGCGAAAATTACTTTTATTTTCGGCATAAAAAGATAATTTAGCAATTTCACCTGGATGTACTTTAATCTTTTTGGTTTTTGGATAAAAAGACCACTGTATACTGCCATTATTTGTAGCAACAAATTCAACGGTTATCTCTCTATTTCTATCAATATTTTTATCACTAGCTTCATAAGCTATCGCCTCACTATTCGTCTTGCCATTAATTCCTAATGTTTGGCATAAGCGATTGTAAATAGGTACTAAGGCAAATCCAAACGCGAACATACCGAGCGTAATTAAACTTAAAATAACAATTAATCGTGTATGATTTTTTACCACTCATTTTTCCTCTAGTTAGCTACTTGTAAAGAGTAGGATGTACAAGCAGCTAATGGATAGACTTTTAAAAAGTTAATGGATCTCGGGTGGGATCGTAAAACTGTGGTAAGGCGGTGGAGAAGATAAAGTCCACTCCAAGCCTTGAGCCCCTTCCCAAACTTGCGCACTCACCTGTGGCCCGCGACGCACTGTCCTAATGACATTATAAAGAAATAGTAACTGAGAGAAACCAAAAATAAAGGCCCCTATCGTTGAAATCATATTGAAGTTTGTAAATTGCAACGCATAATCAGGGATACGTCGCGGCATGCCTGCCAGACCCAGAAAATGCATAGGAAAGAAGGCGATATTCACTGAAATTACCGATAACCAAAAATGCCATTTTCCTAAGCGCTCATTATACATATGGCCTGTCCATTTTGGGAGCCAGTAATAAGTAGCAGATAAGAGTGCAAAAATGACACCCGGAACTAGAACGTAGTGAAAATGGCCAACAACAAAATAAGTATCCTGGTACTGATAGTCGGCTGGCACTAATGACAACATTAAGCCTGTAAACCCCCCTATCGTAAATAAGAATACGAAGGCTATGGCAAAGAGCATCGGTGTTTCAAAGGTCATTGCCCCTTTAAACATGGTGCTAACCCAGTTAAACACCTTAACCCCTGTAGGCACCGAAATTAACATGGTTGCGTACATAAAAAATAGCTCAGCGCCTAAGGTAATGCCGGTAGTAAACATATGGTGTGCCCATACAATAAATGACAAGCCAGCGATACTTATTGTTGCATAAACCATAAAATGATAGCCAAATAAAGGCTTACGACTAAAAGTAGGTATTACTTCTGATATCACCCCAAAAGCAGGCAGCACCAAAACATACACTTCAGGATGGCCAAAGAACCAGAATATATGCTGGAAGAGAATAGGATCGCCCCCACCTGCGGCTTCAAAAAAACTCGTACCAAAATGTCTATCTGCAAGCATCATGGTTACCGCGCCTGCTAGTACCGGCATAATGGCAATGAGAAGAAATGCTGTGATTAACCAAGTCCATACAAACATAGGCATTTTCATTAAGGTAAGACCTGGGGCACGCATGTTTAAAATAGTAGCAATAATGTTGATAGAGCCCATAATAGATGATAGACCCATCATATGTACGGCAAAAATCATAAAATCGGTGCTGGGTGGCGCAAATTTTGTTGATAATGGTGCATACATAGTCCAGCCAAAATTAGGACCTCCACCACTGTGAAATAATGTGGAACCTAATAAAGCAAACGCAAAAGGCAGTAACCAGAAGCTCCAGTTATTTAAACGCGGCAAAGCCATATCTGGTGCACCAATCATCATAGGAATTTGCCAGTTAGCCATTCCGGTGAACGCAGGCATAACGACACCAAAAAGCATAATTAAGCCATGCAGCGTTACCATTTGATTGAAGAAATTAGGATCAACAAAACGATGCCCTGGTTGAAACAACTCAGCTCGGATAACTAGTGCCATGGCACCAGCAACAAAAAAACTTAGTAAAGCTAGCCATAAATAAAGTGTGCCAATATCTTTATGGTTAGTTGTAAATAACCACCGCTTTGCAAAACCTAAAATACCTTTGCCCTGCTCAGGCCCATGATCATGATGATCGTCAACATCGTGGGTTATTACTTCACTCATCGAAAACCTCCAGCTTGAGCTTTATTCACCATTTTTGGTTCTTGACTTTCACCCTGCCGCACTTTTAAAACATCAGCAGGTTGAATCACATCACCTGTATTATTTTCCCATGCATTACGCTCGTATGTCACAATTGCTGCAATTTCTTCATCCGTTAGCTGATCTTTAAAGGCTTGCATGGCCGTACCAGGAACGCCATTTAGAACAATTTCTATATGCCTTGAGATAGGATGGCCTACCGCAACAGAGCTGCCTTTTAGCGGTGGGAATACGGGTGGCATACCAGTTCCATCAGCTTTATGACAAGCCACACATACTTGTTCATATTTATTTTTACCAAGTGTCATGAGCTCATCTTGATTCATTGTTTTTTGAGGTTGCGTATTAACTGCTGCACCGGAATATTGATCAGTGACTTTAGGTTGCTGATTCACCCATTTCGCAAATTGATCATCATTAACGGCTTCTACTACAATTGGCATATAGGCATGCCCTACACCACATAGCTCAGCACACTGCCCACGATAAACGCCGGGCTTTTCGATGCGCGCCCAAGCCTCATACATAAATCCAGGCATAGCATCGCGCTTAACACCTAACTTAGGCACCCACCATGAGTGAATGACATCATTAGAGGTGACTAAAAAACGAATTTTTTTATTAACAGGTAAAACCAGTGGCTTATCGACCTCTAATAAATACCATTGCCCTTTTTTATCTTTATTTTCAATTTGATTAAATGGCGTTGCAAGATTACTAAAATAACTAATACCCTGATCTAAATATTGATACTGCCATTTCCACTGATAACCTACTATTTTTATTGTAACGTCAGCGTCTTCTGTACTTTCCAAACGTAAAAGAACGCTCGTTGCAGGCACAGCTAGCCCTACTAAAATAAGAAAAGGAATAATAGACCAAAAAATTTCTAAACGATTATTATGGATAAAGGTTGCTGGAGCATGGCCTCGTGATTTGCGATGATAAATAAGTGAATAAATCATGACACCAAACACTATGAGCCCAATCACCGCGCAAACAACCATGGCAGTAGTATGCAAAAAAAACATATCCTTACTTAAAGGCGTGACGCCTCTATGCATATTCATTTGCCATTCATCTCTAGCGATTGCTTTTGAGCCGATTATTAATCCAGCCAAAATAGTAAGTACTTGACTTACTTTAAACCTACTTAGCATCCCCGTCCTCATCCTCACCTCATTTAGAGCTATAGTTTAATCACTGACTATAGCTAATCGTTTAAATCAAATTGATAGTCTTTAAGCTTATTTTTTACCACAAGGTATAATTACCTTCCGTTTTAGATTGACTCACCATGTACTTAATGGCTTCAATAATTTCATCCGTTGTACAAACTTTGCAGCCGCCATTCTTAGGATGGTATTCGCCTCGAATCGTATTGGTTATTAAAACATCCATATTTTTAGCAATAATAGGCGCCCATATCGCCTTATCACCAATTTTAGGAGCGCCGCCTTGTTTGCCTTTATCATGACACATGCTACAGTTTTCATTGTAAACAAGCTTACCATTGGAAGGGTATTTTTTTGCACCACTGGTTTCTATATCATGCCACTGTGAGCGAGAAAGAGAGGCATTTAAAAGGTAGTCTGTTGCAGCCATGATGTCGTTATCAGAACAAGTTACACATGCTCCTTTAACTGGCATGCTGTTATACCCATAGATAGCGTGACGGTAAAGCCCGGTTAAGCCACTGCTCTTTAAGCGACTATACCAATTTCCGCCAGCTCCAATTAAAGGCGCGCCCATCTTACCGTCCTGGTGGCAAATAATACAAGCATTAATATAAACTTGTTTACCACGTTTTAAGGTAGGTTGTTTCTCTGAAGCTGTAACGCCTAATCGCTCTTCACTTACTACAGTCTTTAGGTAAGTCGCAATCGCAAGCCTATCTTCTTCTGTTAAATTCATCAGACTATTATGATTTACCTCAGCCATCGGCCCTGCAACCGTCCCTGCCTGATTAATTAACTGGCCTTTCTTGAAAACATCTGCTACTTCATAGTGGCTTGCTGAATGTAAACCCGCTTGAGTGATATTAGGCGCCCAGTAGCCATCTACAAAGCCGCCAGTTAAATAGTAGCGATCTTTAGGTGCGCCAAATACATTAAGGGGTGTATGACACATACTGCAATGGCCAAGCGTATCTACAATGTACTTGCCTCGATTCCAAGCAGCCGACTTGTCTTCCTCATAGACAAATTCATTTTCTTCTGGGAAGAAGAATAATAAATTCCATCCCCACAGCGCAAATCGTGCACCTGGCACATTAAAAGGAAAGGGTAGCGCTTTATTTTTCTGCTTAACAGGAGGAATATTCATGAAATAAGCATATAGCGCACGTGCATCATCATCAGTAATTTTGGAAAAATAAACATAAGGAAACACAGGAAACAGATTTTTACCTTGTGGATTGCGTCCCTCTTTTAATGCGCGAATAAAATCAGCTTCTGTCCAGTTACCAATACCTGTTTCTTTATCGGGGGTAATATTAGGGCTATAAAAAGTACCAAAAGGGGTATTGATAGGTAAGCCACCTGCATAAGCTGGTGTTCCACCTTTAACATCCGTGTGGCAAGAAATACAGTCACCCATTTTAGATAAATACTCACCTCGCTTAATTAAAACTGCTTGCTCACCTGTTGCAGCCTTAGTTGGCGGATAAGTTGGGTAAACGTCCATAAGATACGGTTCAGGCTTCTTAGGAATGGCTTGCGTAGCTTGGCCATTAGCATTCGTTGTATTAGTAGCAGCATTGCTCGTATTAGCCATATTAGGTGCAGATACGTTTTTTGGATCCGCGGCATTTGCATTATTTGCATTATTTGCATTATTTGCATTATTTGCATTATTTGCATTATTTGCATTATTTGCATTATTTGCATTATTTGCATTAGTAGTATTAGGCGTATTAGCTGTATTATTTACGTTAACTGTGTTGGCTGTATCCGCTTTAGTTTCCTTATTAGCTGTAACAGCATATCCATTAAACACATGGGTTATACTAAACAAAAAAAGCAATATTGCCTTATTTTTCAACGAAGAGCGCACGCTCCCTCCTTAATCAACATACTACAGGCTTTAAAAATGCCAAAAATAATCAGGCATTTTATACTCCTCAAGCTATAACTTGCAATCTAGTTAGCATTGGAATTTTATTTTATTTGATTTCTGTTGAATGATTATTAAATAAATTGAGTTGATCTCATTTATTTTAAATGTATGGTTGACTGATAATTATTAAAATCGCGCTTAAAAATGTCTGTTGAACGTGCGTTATTAAAGTAGGTATTGTTTGGCTTCGCTGGCTACTTGTTGAATAAATTGCTGATACTGTCGTGCAGGTAACTGCCAGTAATGCCAATAGAGTGGCATAAGCCAGCGCTTACCCTGATTAATTTCTATTAAGGCACCTTGCTTTAATTCATCATGAATATCTAATCTAGGAATTAAACCAAAACCATAGCCTTGCAAAGCAAACTGCTTAAATCCCCCCACAGACGGAACCATATGATATCGTTTAGGGTAAAAGGAACTGCCAAAAAAATATTGAAAATAATATTCATGTAATCTATCACGACTATCAAATAATAAAATAGGCGCTGCCATCATATTCTCTTTTAAAGAAAGATGCTTCTCAAAGTAACGCTCGATAAATTCTGGTGAAGCTACTAATAGATAATCCATATTGCCTAATAGTTGACATTCGCAGCCCGGTAGTGGCTTTGCATAACTGGTAATGCAAGCAGAAACAGCACCTTTACGAAAATAATCAATTGTTAATTCTTGATCGTCTGTAATGATATCAATATTGGACACTTCTAAACTCGTTAGCTTAGATAATGCTTTAATAAACCATGTTTCTAGGCTATCACGATTTAAAGCAATCGATAATCGACTAGGTACGTCATGTTCTAATTCTTGCAAGAAATGCTCTTCAATTAACCTGGTACGCCGCAATAAGCTTAATAATTTCTCACCTAGAGGTGTCGCTGCATAAGGTAAGGTACGAATTAGTAGAGGTTGACCAACGTAATTTTCAAGCTGTTTTATGCGCTGACTTACAGCCGGCTGCGTTACAAATAGTTGCTTGGCTGCAAGGGCAAAACTTTGATTTTGAATAACTGCATCTAAGGCATACAGAGCACGATAATCTATTTTCATAAATAAAATTTATCAATTATCAAAATTATTAATTTTAATTATAAATAAAAGTAAGCGATAATTGAACCTCATTTTTTTAAGGGAGGGCTAGACAATGTTTGTTTATTTTAGTGGCTTAGCATTAGGCTTATCACTAGTTACAGCCCTGGGCCCGCAAAATGTTTTCTTAATTCGCCAAGGCGCTCTACGCCAATATGCCGTTTTATCAGCAGCTGTTTGTTTTGTGTGTGACATTATATTAGTCTCAGCCAGTGTAACCGGTTTACACCAACTCTTAACCGTGCATCCAACATTAAAAACGTGGATAACTTGCGCAGGCGCGCTTTTTTTATTTTATTATGGTTTTTTAGCTTTAAGAAGAGCGATTAAACAATTACCAAATGAATCTATACAATTAAATGGCACGTCTAATCGCTTACAAATCATCTTGCTATCTTTAGGTTTCAGCTTACTTAACCCCCATGCTATTATTGACACATTAATTATTATTGGCGGTAATAGCAGCCAGTTCCCTGGCCATCAACACGCCTTTTTAATGGGGGTGATTACCTCAAGTTTTTTATGGTTTACCTTATTAACCCTGCTCACTCAGTTTTTTTCTAACCTATTAACTCAGCAAACTATTTGGCGGCGCCTTGAGTTTGCGAGTGGTGTTTTGATGATGATTTTAGGCTTAAAATTAGCACTTACCCATTTTTTTTATTAATTTAAAGAAGATGTTCTATGAATGGTTCGCCTAGCCAAGCAGCTTAGAAAGATAATTTCTAGCACTTAAACTCCTACTAATTGGCTTAAGGCGAACAAGCTATTAAATTAATTTCTTGGTTGGTAATTAAAAAGTTTAACTGCTGTATCACTCACTTGGTTTGCAACAGTTGCTTTTAAGGTTTGCCATAAATCATCAAGGCCATGTTGGCCATAAATGCGATAAGTTAATTCTGAGACTTGGATACCGGCGGCAAATTTTGCTAATTGTTTCTCAAATTCTTCTGGAATATCATCACGTCGCGTGCTAAAGAAATTTCTTGGATTTAGGGTATTAGGCCTTAAATCTTCTGCCCTCCAAGTGTGAATCACTTCAGGCGCCACACAAGGTCCTAAGGTTAAAATTAAATCCTGCACGGTCTTTTTTCCAAGCTTATACCAATGATCACCAGTATCTTTACCCATAGACCAATTATAAACACTGATTAAATCTTCTAGCGCTTTTCGATATCGTTCATAAACAGGGGGGCGTTTTGCATGAGCATGAGCAGCTAAGCTAAAACCAACTATAGATATAGTCACTAAAGGAAGTATATAGGAACCAAAGTAACATGCACTACCAATAGCGGCGCCAAGAAAAATATTATAATCAAGCGATTTTAATGCCCCTGCTGCTTCATTAAAACGATTAATTTGCTTCTCAATTAATTCTAAATGTGCCGGATTCTTATAATTAAAAGTTTCTCTAGGTAAATTTAATTGAACAGGCTCTGCGGGATTTTGAAAAAGCATTCCAAACATAATTAACTACTCCATCCATTGACTCTCTTTGGTGGTTTAACATAATTTAATTTTTTTTGCAATTTGTAAAAAATTGTTTTGAAGAGATTAAATAATAATTAGAAGAGAAATAGAAAGGGCCAATCAGTGTGTCGCCAATTGACCCAGTGGAATGACACATAGCAAGTCCAACCTCGCATTAATAATATCGCATAATCGCTAAGAATTTGTCAACAATCATCCCAATTAACCAATAAACAAGGCAAAATAAAGGTAAATTTATATACTTTGAGCAATTCAATACGCTAAAATTATTATAATTTTATGACTATTGGTATCCGAGGTAAGTATGTTTTTTGGTGATAATGTACAAGATACCAGGGCGCTTTTTTTTTCCAGTTGGCGAAAATATCGCCTGAAAGAAGCATTAAGTCCGCTAGAGCAACAGCTTGTTGAGGTGATTACTGCCCACCCTGAATATCATGCTCTCCTAGAGCAAGAAGATTTTTATCTCAAGCAGGAGTACTTTCCTGAGTTAGGCCAAACCAATCCCTTTCTGCATTTGGGCCTACATTTAGCGATTCGAGAACAAGTTGCAACTAATAGGCCTTTTGGCATAAAAAAATGTTTTCAAGATTTGCTAAATCGCTATGGTGATCCCCTAACAGTTGAACATAAGATGATGGATTGTTTGGCTGAATGTCTTTGGCATGCACAGCGCAATCAAATTCTTCCCGATGAGGCAGCATACCTCACGGCATTGTCACATTTATGAGGTAAACCAACCATACCTTCCTGCTCCCTTACCACAGTATTTAATAGGTTATAGGTATATGGGTATCATGCTTATTGTTAATTTTTTAAATAAAAGGCTATAGTTACAGAAAGTAGTGATTAATTATTTTATCTTAACTAAATAGCATAAGGCGCTACTAATTGATTGAAATTTTTCAAAAAGGAAAGGTGAAACCTACAGCTACCACAATATGATTTAAGCCAAGGCTAACCTCTTTTTGAAAAGAGGTTTAATGGAGAGACGACTATGAATAAAATAATTACTATTATATCAATTTTATTTTCAACGTCGACATTCGCTAATATCAATAGCCTGCCTACTATGACGTTAAGTGGCCTTGAATCTCAAGCAGTTACACCCATTATTACCGAAGATCCTGATCAAACTATCCATATACAGCCTAATACATCTGCGCCTTCGCAATTAACATCGAGCGTGACTACGCCTGATACAACTAATAGTGACATAACAGTCCCCAATACAACGGATGGCAGCGGAAGTACAACGAGCGATACAGATATTAATACTAACTTAAATTCTACGCCAAGTGACGCTACCACATCTAAGCCTCTTGAAGATACTTACAATTCACCTAGTGATGATGAAACTGATATCAATACTAATTTTAATAACACCCCCACGACCCCTACACCAGCAACATTAAATAACGACAGTGGCACAGCAAATGACGCAACCAATACAACGTCAATCGATACCGACAATGATGGTATTTTAGATGAAGATGAAGGAGGCGACGGCACCTTAGATATGGGCAATGATACAACTGAGGCAATAATGACTAACCCAAGCAATTAAAATACGCGTCATTTGCTTAAAATTAGATGGCATTTATATAAAATCTGCTGCTTAATCATCCCCTATTTTCTTAAATTCTAGGCACCTTGAATTTATAACTACTATTGTTTAGCCAGAATCAGGTAAGATAGGACTAAAATTTAGAAATTTAAATCTATGAGTAAGCAAGAAAAAACCACCCACTTTGGCTTTACCTCAGTCGCCTGGAATGAAAAAGAGGAAAAAGTTCGTGCTGTTTTTCAGTCCGTTGCGAAAAATTATGACATAATGAATGATTTGATGTCTTTAGGCATCCACAGACTTTGGAAGCGATTTACTATTGAATTAAGCCAAGTTAGACCTGGACAAGTGGTTCTTGACTTAGCGGGTGGTAGCGGTGATTTAACACGAATGCTCAGTCATAAGGTAGGTGATAAAGGCCAAGTGATTCTTGCCGATATTAATGCTGCCATGCTAAACGTTGGCCGAGATAGATTAATTAATGAAGGCATCATTAATAATGTTACCTATGCTCAAGCCAATGCTGAATCATTGCCCTTTGCTGCCAATAGTTTTCATTGTATTACCATGGGCTTTGGTCTGCGCAATGTTACAAACAAAGAAGAAGCATTACGCGCTATGTTTCGAGTTTGTAAACCGGGAGGCAAGTTACTAATTTTAGAATTTTCTATGCCTAATGTCCCAGGATTAAAGTCAATTTATGATTGGTATTCTTTTAATATTTTACCTAAACTAGGCAAATTTATTGCTCATGATGCTGACAGCTATAAATACCTTGCTGAATCAATTCGTATGCATCCAAATCAAGAAAATTTAAAAAAAATGATTGAGCAAGCGGGGTTTGAAGATTGTCAGTATTTAAATTTAAGTGGTGGTATTGTCGCTTTACATATCGCCTATAAATATTGAGACCGATATGATTAAAAAATATTCTTTAAAAGCATTGCAAACAGCCATTAATCAAGCACTTTTATTAGATGAAAGTATGCCTACAAAGATTAAAGCGCTACATGGTAAAGTGATTGAAATTATCATTACGCCCCTCAATGTTAATTTTTTTATTACTTTTAATGAGAGTCAACTGAAGTTATTAGATTGCTTCTCAGACACCCCTGATACAGTTATTCATAGCAATCCTCTTGGGCTAATTCGTCTAAGCTTCCTGCCGGCATCTAAAGCACGCTCATTATTTAATGATAAAATGCGTCTATCAGGCGATATTGAGTTAGGCCTTGCTGTAAAGAAGTTATTTGATGAAATGGATATTGATTGGGAAGGCCACTTAGCCTATTTTACCGGTGATGTCGTTGCCCATCAGTTAGGCTCTATGGTTAGGCGCGGCTTAGACTTTAAGCGTCAACTTAGCATGTCGCTGCAAACTAATATGACGGATTACATTCAAGATGAGCTTCGCTTATTCCCTAGTCGGGAAGAAATAGAAAATTTTTTCTCAGATGTTGATCAATTAGTGCTAGATGTTGAACGCTTACATGCCCTAGTTAATCTATTGGATAAACAATGAAATCTGTTAAACAATTAATACGTTTAATCCACATTAATACTATTTTAGCGCGCAATGGCCTCGATCAAGTGATTGTCTCCATTCGGCTTTTTGCGCCCCTACGCTTTATAGTTTATTTAAATCCATGGAACTGGTTTCGTAAAGTTCAGTTAACTCGCGGTGAGGCGCTGCGCAAAACGCTCGAAGACTTAGGCCCTATTTTTGTTAAATTTGGACAAGCCCTTTCAACACGTCCAGACATCATGCCTGCAGACATAGCACTTGAGCTATGTAAGCTACAAGATAATGTTCCCCCTTTCCCAAGTGAACAGGCGTTAGCGATTATTGAAGCGGCTTTCGGGCGCTCTGCGTTTGATGTGTTTGCCCAATTTGACCCAGAACCATTAGCCTCAGCATCTATGGCGCAAGTACATGCAGCTAAATTAAAAACTGGCGAAGACGTCGTGGTGAAAATTTTGCGGCCTAATATGCGCAACATTATCGAACAAGATATTAGTATTATGTATACAATCGCAACTCTCGCTGAGCGCTACTGGCGTGAAAGTAAGCGTCTTAAGCCTCGAGAAATTGTGCAAGAGTTTGAGCATAATCTAATAGACGAATTAGACTTACAACGAGAGGCAGGTAACGCAGGCCAATTACGACGCAATTTTAACCAATCACCTTTATTATACATACCGGAAGTTTTTTGGGATTATACCCGTGAAAATGTGATGGTTATGGAACGAATTCATGGCATCCCTATTAGTGATATTGCAGCGTTAAAAACCCATGGTATTAATATTAGAAAATTAGCTGAACGCGGTGTAGAAATCTTTTTTACACAAGTTTTTAAACACTGTTTTTTCCATGCTGATATGCACCCAGGCAATATTTTTGTTTCTTATGAGCATCCAGAAGAGCCACAATATATTTGTATTGATTTTGGCATTATTGGTACATTAAATGACAATGATAAACGCTACTTAGCTGAGAATTTCTATGCTTTTTTTAATCGCGATTATCGGCGCGTAGCAGAATTGCATGTGGAATCTGGATGGGTTGCCCGAAATACCCGCATTGAAGAATTTGAAAGCGCTATCCGTACAGTATGTGAACCTATTTTCGAAAAACCATTAAAAGACATTTCCTTTGCTCAAGTCGTATTGAGGCTCTTTCAGGTAGCAAGACGCTTTAATATGGAGGTTCAACCACAGCTAATCCTCTTGCAAAAAACATTATTAGCAATTGAGGGGCTAGGTCGTCAACTCTATCCAGAGCTCGATTTATGGGCAACGGCGAAACCCTTTTTACAAAATTGGTTAAAAGAGCAGCTAGGGCCCAAAGCCTTTATTAAGCGATTACGGGAAAATGTTCCTTTTTTTGTAGAGCAATTACCCCATATGCCACGGCTGTTACAAGAAGTACTTGTTCTTAGTAAAGAAGAAAAAATACAATCATTAAATGCTCTGGCCAATCAGCAATCGTCAAACTTAGCGCGCAACAATTGGTTTAAAGGCTTAGGTTTTGGTATTTTTATAACCATGTTAGCTACAAGTTTATTGAGCTATCTAAACTTAATAAATTCAGATACATTAACCTTTACTGCCTTAACTGTCGCATTAATTGGTGGTTTATTTTATTTAAATAATTATACCCCTCGCTCCTGAGGGCTGAATTTTATAAACGTAAAAGCAGTAGTAAAATCTAGCCTTAGACATAGCGAAAGGTATAAACAATAACAGGAGTTGATATGGGATTAAGTGGCATTAGCCCGTTGTCATTATTACTGATTTTATTAATTGTTATTGCGTTATTTGGTACTAACAAATTAAAAAATCTAGGCTCAGACTTAGGCAGTGCGATTAAAAGCTTCCGCAAGGCTTTAAATGAAGACAATGATGAGAAAAAATCATGAACAGTAGTGAGTTATTAATCATTATTATGGTCGCTATTGTTGCTTTTGGCCCCAATAAGCTTCCTATGCTTGCCGAACATTTAGGTAAACTTATTCGCCAACTAAATCATTTAAGAGCCCAAGCAACTCAATTTTGGCAAACACAACTTAATGAACAACAATTACGTGAAAATCAACAAAAAGCTGAAAAAGCAGACTCGCTCTATAAGGATAAAGTTAACTAAGGCTTAATTTCTTTAGAGTTATAACTGATTACTTAGGGTAATAAATGGCTGCAGTAAATCTTCCACTAAAAGAATTCATCGAGCAAGAAGAAAGAGAAATTGATAAGCTCGTTGCTGGCAGCCAATTAATTCAGACACAACTTGGCCCTATTGAGATTAATTACCGCGACAGCAATAAAGTTCCTATTTCTAACATACAGGCAAAAAGCAGAGCACCTACTCTTTTAATGATTCATGGCGGAATGGGCGGACAAGATCAAGCAGTCATGCTCTTTGAACCTTTTTTTGGCCTAGGTTGTAATTTGCTGGCTATTTCTCGTCCTGGCTATGGCAATACGCCTTTACTAGAAAATAAAACGGCAGAACAACAGGCTGATTTAATAGCCGCTTTACTTGATGTTTTAGCTTTAGACGCTGTTGTTGTTATAGGTTTAAGTGCTGCAGGCCCTTCTCTTTACCAGCTTGCAATAAGACACCCTAGCCGCGTGAAAGCACTTATTGCCATTAATTGCATTTCAATGAAATACCAATTAAGAAAATCAGCACCAATTATTAGTCAAATTGTCTTTAGCGAACCATTTACTTGGGTATTGAATAATTTATTAAAATTAGCACCAAAAACTGCAACGTCTTTGCTGTTACGTACAAATAGCCTGCTAAATAAAGAACAAATACAAGCAGAAGCAGCGCAGATCACAGCAACAACAGATAAATTTAAGTATATCATCCGTCTTTGCAGGTCAATTTTAAATTATGATAATAGCCGCAAAACTGGAGTTGAAAATGATATTGAACAAGGTCACTACCTTAACCCTTTACATTTAGAGCAAATAATCTGCCCTGCTTTAATTATCCATGCCACAGCAGATGCAGTCGTTTTATTTTATGACAGTGTATATAGTGCCGCAAAGATTCCTCATGCTGAACACTTATGGATAGAGGGAGGTTCTCATTTTTCGTTTTGGTTAAACAATAATGCGCCTGCTATTCAACAGAGAGCTAAAGAATTTCTATTAGCTTGTCTTAAATAATCTTTAAGAACCAAAACGCAATTCAGGCCGATGGCAATAAGGCGCTTTTTGGTGCTTACTATAATAGGCTTGATGATACTCTTCGGCTGGCCAAAACGGGGTGACTTCCAATAATTTAGTCACAACCTGGTAGCCACGTTCTTGTAAACGTTGAATAAGTTCATTGGCATCATTAAATTGCTCGTCATTATAACAAAAAATAGCACTTTGATATTGCTGGCCTATATCCGGGCCCTGTCCTGAGCGTTGAGTAGGGTCATGAATCTCAAAAAAGCGTTTTATTATCGAATAATAATCTACTTTAGAGCAGTCAAACACGACGCGTGCAGCTTCATAGTGACCTGTGGTACCACTGCATACTTGTTCATAACTAGGATCTTGTAAATGGCCGCCTAGATAGCCTACGTCTACTTTTAACACGCCAGGAATAAGTTTTAAAAAATGTTCCACCCCCCAAAAGCAGCCACCGGCAACAATTGCCTCTTCAGTATCTAATACTGTTGAATCCACAACAAAATCAATTGCAGCTGAATTAACACAGTGGCGTGCATTGTTCTTCGTTAAGTGCTCACCAACAAAAATATGGCCTAAATGGGCGTTACAACGTTGGCAAAGGATTTCTGTTCTTATTCCGTCTTTATCAGGTACTTGTTTAACGGCTTGAATGATATTTTCATCAAAGCTTGGCCAACCACAACCGGAATGAAACTGGCTCTCCCCTCTAAACAAAGCCAAACCGCAGCGCCGACAAAGGTAAGTTCCTTTGCCTGCTAGGTGATTATAAATGCCGGTATGAGGATATTCTGTTGCTTTATCGCAAATGATACGTTTTGCTAGAGGTGTAAGACTTGCTGTTTTATCTAAATACATACTACTCATCTTACACCTCGCACAAATATTTATAAGCTAATCGCTATCTAGCGATTAGCGAATTGTTTAAACTGGATCCCGTATAAATGCTCTGCATTTTACAGGATAACGTTCGTTTAGCGCCATAAAAGCTATTGCATAGCTATTATGGCGAACTCACGTTATTTAACACGATTACAAATTTTATCAGCCATGTAGCCAATAGCCCCAGCATAATAGATAGAATTATTATAGCGTAAAATCATTTTATAGTTAGGATAAGCTAAGAAAACAGGGCCACCATTAGGTTGCACAATGCTCGCCTCTAACTCTGAATTAGGTAATGGTTGGCCTTCTAAGGTGCGCACGCCCAAGGCATTCCATTCGCTGACTTTTTTAACGATAGCTTTCCCTTCTAGGTTAGTATCAAAATTTTTAGGCAGCTTAACGTGAATAGCCCAAGGTTGGCCAGTTTGCCAGCCGTTTTTCTTCATATAATTAGCAATTGAAGCAAAGACGTCAGGCTTACTCTGCCATATGTCTTTACGGCCGTCACCATCATAATCTACTGCAAATTGAACCCAGCTAGAAGGTAGAAACTGAGGTTGGCCAGATGCACCTGCCCATTCGCCTTTAAACCGATCTAACGTAACATGGCCGTCATTAACGATACGTAGGGCAATAAATAACTCTTTACGGAAAAAATCAGGCCTTGATGATTCATAAGCTAAAGTTGCTAATGATTTTATTACAGGAAAATTTCCCATATAAGAACCATAGCTTGTTTCCATTCCCCAGAAAGAAACAATAAAACAAGGATCCACACCAAAGTGCTGTCCTACTTCCTCAAGCAGGGCTTTGTTATTAGCATAATGCTTGCGCCCCATAGCAATTCGGTAACTATCAGCGCGAGTATGTAAATATTTGCTGTAAGTTAGGCGGTGCTCAGGCTGTGAGCGGGCTAAACTTTTTACTTGTCGGCTTGGTTCACGAATGTCAGCAAATGCCTCATCAAATAATTCAGCTGAGATCCCCTGTTTAATTGCTTCTTGTCTTACACCAGCGACCCATTGATTCCAATTTTGACTCGCCATTGCAAATGGTGAAAAGCAAAGCAGCAACCATGGCAATAAGTTAAATTTCAACTTTTTCATTTTTTTCCCTCTTCAATTAATTGGGTAAACTTATATACCTTCTTAAACTTAGCGCAGACTTAAACCAATCATTCTTGTTCAGATTAGCCATTATTGCTTTAACATTTTAAAAAAACACAATTTTTATTTAAACAAATGGTCTATGGCTATAAGACAACACTTTTATCATGTCACAAAACAGCTATGCAGGATTTATGCCTTAATTTTTTAAATTTGCATACACAATTTTTGAGTCACTTAAGCCTTAAGAAAATCATCATTGCTGTGCGATGCTTACCCAAGCGAATTTAACGAAGCCCATTATAGTACAATTTCTTACCAGCTCTAAAGCATTTGCTTTAAAACAGGCCATATATTATTTAGTATTTTTACTTGTGCTTTTTGATTAGGGTGTAAACCGTCTGATTGCATCCAGGTTGGATTACCAGCAACACCTTCTAGGAACATGGGAATTAAAAGTGTTTGATATTGCTGTGATAAATCAACATAAACTTGCTTGTACTTAGCCAGATAGCTAGCGCCATAATTTGGCGGCAGTAGCGTTGCTAACAGCAGTACTTTTGCTGATCTATCTTGCGATTGAACGATTAGTTTTTCCAAATTACGTTTTAATTCAGGAATAGATAACCCACGTAAACCGTCATTCGCACCAAGCTCAATAATCACAATATCCGGTTTATGTTTAGATAAAGCTTCTGGTAATTTAGCAAGTCCGTTACGGGTTGTATCACCACTGGTACTATAATTAACGACTTGATAAGGCAATGATTCTTCTTTTAGTCGCTCTTTTAATAAACTGACCCAGCCTTGATTTTCTTCTATACCATAAGCTGCACTTAAACTATCACCTAAAACAAGGATGGTCTTTGCTTGCAGGGGTGTTATCATAAAAATAAAACTTAAAATATAGAGGAATTTTCGAATCATGATGAACTCTGATGTAATTAAACTAATCGATGTTAATTATAGCATCAGAGCTGATAATGAGTATTTACCTATCCTTAAAGCGATTAACTTAAGCATTCCAGCAGGGGCAACCATTGCCATTACCGGTGTTTCTGGCTCGGGTAAAACAACATTACTTAATATCATGGCTGGTTTAGAAAAGCCTACTTCGGGCCAGATTTATTATGGTTCACAAGAAATCAGCCACCTTGATGAAGATAAGCGCGCTAAGCTGCGCGCAAAACGCATTGGCTTTATTTTTCAATTTTTTCATTTGCTACCCAATCTTACCGCGCTTGAAAATGTCATGTTACCTTTAGAAATTAATCAGTATAAAGATGCTCACACTAAGGCTCGCCATTGGATTGAGCAAGTAGGGCTAAGTAAACGAGCAAAACACTACCCAACTCAATTGTCAGGCGGTGAACAACAGCGAGTTGCTATAGCTCGCGCATTTGCTTTAACGCCAGCTGTCCTATTTGCTGATGAACCTACGGGTAACTTAGATAAAAAAACAGGACACGCCATCATTGATTTGCTATTTGCATTAAATGAAGAACATAAATCCACACTAGTCATTGTCACGCATGATGATGCCTTAGCAGAGCACTGCCAATTACAATGGCCTCTTCTTAATGGGACGTTGCAATGCTAAATTTTCCTTTAATCTTACGCGCTTTTAGGCGTGACTGGCAAAACGGAGAGTTAACGTTATTAGCACTGGCATTGATTGTGGCCGTTACCTGTATTAGTGCCTTAAATAATTTTTCTTTTTTGGTAAATAGCTTATTAAATCAACAAGCCACACAGATGTTGGGCGCTGATGTCATTGTTACCAGTAACGCGCCTATTCCCACAAACTGGGAAGATAAAGCAAAAGCGCTTACTTTATCTCAAGGAAAAACAATTTCCTTTCTTAGTATGGTGACAGCTTCTAATGATAACTTACAGCTCGCCCAAATAAGTGCTATTGCCACCCCATACCCTTTAAAAGGTTATACAAAAATTGCCTCACATACTTCTAGCTCGCCTACATCAGTCAATCAAGCGCCCGCTTTAGGGCAAGTTTGGGTTGAAGCAAGGCTATTACCACTTCTAGCAGTTAACGTTGGCGATCCAATTACGATTGGCGCTGCATCATTTATAATCAATGGCCTCATCATTGAAGAACCAGGACAAACTGGCGATTGGTTTAATATCTCACCCCGCATTCTCATGAATCAAGCTGATCTTGCTAAAACACAGGTCATACAACCTGGTAGCCGGGTGAGTTATCAATGGTTATTAGTAGGGCCAGATAGACAATTAGAACAGTTAAAAAAATCATTAACCCCGCCCCTTACTGAACAGCAACGGTGGGTAGATAGAACAACGAATCCTGCCCTTGTTAAAGCGATTGAACGTACCATTACTTATTTAAACTTAGGTACCCTCATGAGTTTAACGTTAGCAGGAATTGCTATTAGCATGGCGACTCACCGCTACAGCCAAAGACACCAACAGCATGTAGCAATTTTGCGGTGTTTTGGCGCATCAGAACGAGACATTCTGATTGTCTATTTAGGTAATATTTTGCTACTAGGCTGTTTGGCCTCTTTAATTGGCGTATTGCTTGGCTATCTTTTTCAGCCTTTTCTTGTTTATTGGTTAAGAGGATTATTACCTCACTTTAATAATGTATTTAATTTTAAACCAGCGCTTTTAAGCTTTATTACCGGCGTCTTGGTGCTAGTCGCCTTTACTCTCACTCATCTTTTAACCTTGCGGCAAATTACAGCCATTACTCTCTTTAAACAACAACAGAATTTAAATAGCAACAATCTTTTAAGCTATACCCTGTCTTTTTTATTATTATTAGGGCTCGCTTACTTATATACGCACTCTTGGCAGCTCATTTCTGTTGTCTTTATTGGATTAATTTATTTTGTAATACTTGCTTTAGGAATGCTCATGCTGAGTATTCTTGTAATTAACCTTATTAAATATAAAATTTCTTTTATCTGGCGCTTTGGCTTTACTCACATTGAGCGTAACTTAACAAATAGCTTACTGCAATTAATAGGAATAGGTTTAGCATTAGCCGCATTTTTAACTTTAAATTTGTTTAAAATGAATTTAGTTGAGCATTGGCAAGAGCAATTGCCTGCAGATGCACCTAATTTCTTTGTCATTAATATTCAACCTTCGCAAACAAGCGAGCTCATTAATTTCTTACATAAGAATCAGGTAAAAAAACCAACGTTATATCCAATAGTAAGAGGTCGTTTAACTACTATAAACAGCTTATCTGCTACTAAGAAATTAGGCGATAAAGCGAAAGAAATTAATGCGCTGCAACGGGAATTAAATTTTTCTTGGTCAACACAGTTACCCGAAGAAAATAAAATAATAGCAGGCAGCTGGCTTACTCCTAAACCAACATGGATTTCTATCGAAGACGGGCTTGCCAGGCAGCTAGGGGTGACCATTGGTGATGAATTAGGTTTCCGTATCGGTGAGCAAATTATTACGGCGCCCATTACAAGTATTCGCCAGGTCAATTGGACAAATTTCAAACCTAATTTTTTTATTTTATTTAACCCCACGCTATTAGCTAATTTACCCCAAACTTATCTAACTAGCTTTTATCTGCCCGAAACTGAGCAAAATAAATTACTAGACTTAGCAAGACAATTTCCTAATATCACTATTATTGACATTGCACGCACGATAAAAAAAGTGCAAGACATTCTAAGCAATGTCAGTAAAGCAATTACGCTTATTACCCTGTTTAGTTTACTAATAGGAATTATTATTGCTATTTTATCCATGCTGTCATTTGATGATATCAAGCAGAAAGAAACGTATGTACTCAAGCTATTAGGCATGCAGAAAAAATCACTCTTTTGGATTAGAAGCAGTGAGTCTTTTATTATTGGTTTTTATGCAGGATTACTTGCTATTATTTTAGCTTTATTTATTAATTATTACCTTAATACCGTAATTCTTGGTTTAACTTTTCATATACCCTGGTTATTGGTTATTATCGTCCCCGTAATTACTACGTTAGCAAGTATTTTAATTAATTATAAAATTATGAAAACCCAATATGCAAAGTAGATATATTAAAGAATGTAACCTAATGAAGAAAATTAAGCTGCAGAGCTTGCAAACTCAGTCTATTATTAAATTTACCCTAATTAATCAAAGTTAACTATGGCATTACTGCAACTTGATGTCGGATTATTTTATTCTGCTATCATCAATGCCTGCCATTGTGTTATTGAACAACGTGACGCATTAAATGCGATTAATGTATTTCCAGTTGCAGACGGTGATACGGGTAACAACATGGCAGCCACAGCACAAGCCATCATTAATCATGCAGCACTTAAATCTACGCTTACTGAAACATGTCAATCTTTAGCTAATGCTGGAATTCTAGGCGCTCGTGGTAATTCAGGCATGATTTTTTCACAGTTTTTTAATGGCTTTTTAGAAATATCTCTGCCGGAAACCTTCAATACCATTGATTTTGCCAAGCTCATTAAAACAGCCTGTGAAAGTGTACGAGCAGCAATTATTAATCCTGTTGAGGGGACTATAATAACGGTCATGGATGCTTGGGCTAATAGCTTGGCAGAAAAAGCACCTCAAATTACTTGTTTTAATTTACTTTTATCCAGCACGACTGATGCTGTCGATATAGCGCTCACATCCACCATGAATACCCTTAAGTTACTTAAAGAGTCTCAGGTAGTAGATGCTGGCGCTTTAGGTTTTAGTTTTTTTATTAAAGGGTTTCGTGAATTTTTAGAGCACCCAACTCAAGAAAGAATTAATTCTGAATTTATTTTTGAGCAAGATGCTCACGAATTTCCCAGTCATACTACCTTGCCCACAACCCGCTATTGTACAGAAGCTTTATTATCTAACGATGCGCTTAACAAATTAAGTGTAACTAACGCGCTACAACCGCTAGGCAATAGCATGGTTATTACTGCAAACCAAAACTTATGTCGGGTTCATATTCATAGCAATAGGCCACCTGATGTTTTTACAACGTTGTTTAATATAGGCAAAATACAATACTCTAAAGTCGATGATATGTTGCGCCAATACCAAGTCATTCATGAAAAAAAACACTCAATTGCTTTGGTCACTGATTCGAGTATTAACATTCCGCAACAGTTATTTGATGAGCACCAGGCTCACTTAATCCCTTTTAATGTTGAATTAGATGGTCATCATTTATTAGATAAATATTGCTTTGATAATCATCGTATCTTCACTATCTTAGATTCGCTAAAAACATATCCTACTACGTCCTCACCGACACTTGCTTTAATTAATGAAAAAATTAGTTTTCTAGCAAAGCACTATGACCATGTTCTAATTATCAGTGTTGCGCAGGCACTTAGTGGAACATATAACGCGATGTTAAATGCGGCAAAGCATTACTCCAATGTACACGTTATTGATTCATGCCATGTCTCAGGCAGCCAAGGCTTATTACTTAATTATGCAGCTCAGTTAATCAATAAAAATTACTCGATTTTAGAAATTAAAGAAGCCTTATTAGAAAAGATTGCTAAAACTTACCTGTTTATTATGGTTAATCACTTTGATTACTTAATTCGTTCAGGCCGAGTGAGTAGGCTTAAAGGAAAACTTGCACAGTACACGGGCTTAAAGCCTATTATTTCTTTAGATAGAAAAGGTCAATTAATTGTTGTCGATAAAGCGTTTAATGAGGTAAAAGCATTAAGCAAACTAGTCACCAATGTTAGTGCACTCATAAATGATGCCGGATTAGATAACTATTGTATTATTCATGCGGGTGTGCCCCAAAAAGCGCAAGAATTCGCCTTAATGACGACAGAAGCATTTAAAAAAGAACCTTTATTTATTGAACCTGTTTCTATAGCTATTGGTTTACACGCAGGTAAAGGATGCATGGCGATAGCAGCCACGCTTAACTAACAAGGTAATCTACTATGTTAACTATTTACTCAAGACTTAATGCGTATGGTATAGTTCAGTGCTTTAAGGAATAATCAAATAGGACAGACTTACATGCCAAAATTTTTATCAGATTTTTTTAATCGTTTTGGAATACAACCTTATATCCCTACAGAGCCAGGCGTTAATGCTCAAAAATCAGCTGCTTTTACTCAAATAATTGGTAATCTTGTTTCAAATCTTGCAGATAATCTAACACCTGCCGCACAAATTCCCCAGAAACTCGCCCAAACAATTATTGGTTTTTATACAGCATGCCGAGCAGATGTTGAAGGCAGTGAACGATTACAACATGCCCTACTGGCCTTAATTGCTGGTGCCCAATTAGGCTTAGCTGTTGATATGCTTTTTGAAGATCTGATTTGCGAGGAAAATGATTCCAATCCAATTTGCCGTACCGCCTTTCTCTTAGAAATATCTTACATTACGATTTTATCGCTAGGCTGGGGAAGAAGCGAAATTACGACATATCTCCAGAGGACTATGCAAAGAAACTCGCAACCTACTACAACGCCAGTTAATCAGGATAGAACTACCGATAATGAAGAGAATCAAGCTCACCAAACACCGGCCGTTTCAATGTGAAATAGTTCTTAACAAGTAGCCTGAGCGAAACGAATTGAAACCCGGGTTCCGGCCCTTTGGGCCTGCACCCAGGCTACATTTACTACCAATAATGAAGAAAATCAGGCTCACCAAACACCAGCTGTTTCAGTGTAAAATAGTTCTTAACAAGTAGTCTGGGTGAAACAAAGGGAAACCTGGGTTCCGGTCCTATGGACCTGCACCCAGGCTACATTTACTATTTTTACTCTTCAACTTTAATATCAATTTTCTTTTCAAGGGCTGCTTTCTTTTTGGGAATTATAACTTCAAGCACACCTTGTCTATATTTAGCACTTATTTTACCATCATCCGCAGTTTGAGGTAGGCTAAATCGGCGATAGAATTGCCCTTGTGCGCGTTCTACACGGGTATAGCCATTCTTTTCTTCCGTTCTGTCAAAATGCCTTTCCCCTTGAATAGTTAATAAATTATTTTCAAGTGAAATATGAATATCTTCTTTATTAACACCAGGTATATCTGCAATGACTACAAACTGATGCTTTTCTTCTTTTATATCAACAGATGGCGCCCAGGTACTGGTAGTTACAAAGGATGAATCTTCTTGTTGGCCCCGTAGGAAGTTATCCCATAATGAACCAAAATCTCTATACAATAATGGAAAATCACGTTTTAAATTACTCATCACTAATTCCTCCGTGGTTAATAATTATATGACTAATAAATAGTAATTAATTAGTAAAATTCAAGGTCTAGATTTAAAATTTAATGAGAAATTTTCTAACAATTGCGCTATTCGCTGCGCAATGACACGATGGGCTCAAGCTTAGCTGCTCGCTTTGCGGGGTAAAAGCCAAAGAAGATCCCTGTGGCAACAGATACAGCAAATCCTGCGATAGGGGGTAGCAAATAAATCATAAATGCCCAGCCACTAAAATAGGCAACACCGGCTGTAAATAACAAACCTAAAATAACACCTAAAATGCCACCTAGCAGCGATAAAATAACCGACTCTACTAGAAATAAGGCTTGAATTTCTCGATTACGAGCGCCGACTGCTTTGCGAATACCAATTTCCTTTTTACGTTCACTCACAGAAACTAACATGACATTCATCACACCAATGCCACCTACTAGCAAAGAAATACTACCAATTACCGCTAAAAGTAGCGTAAAAATCCGCCCCTGGCTTTCCATACTGGCAATAATTTGCTTCGCACTGCGTGGGAAAACTGTAAGCTTAGGGGCGTAAGTACTAATATAATGCTTAAGTTCAGCAATTACATCATCAATGGGGCTTGTTGGCTTTAAAAGCATAATTGCATTATTGATTTTGCTATCTTTACTGATTAATGCCATTCCAGCAATAGGGATAATCACCGATTGATTAATATCCTCATTAAAAAAACCACTCTCTTGCCAAGGCTTTGCAATACCAATGATGGTATACATGGCTTGCCCGATACGTAACTGCTTACCAATAGGATTATCCAACGTAATTTGCTGCAATTGCTGTGCAAGCCCGCTGCCAATAACGCAATAGTGCTCAAAGGATTCAACAAAAGAAACAAAATGACCTTGCGCCATATCAATATGGATAATACGTGCCAAGGCATCATCAGCACCAACAATTGCACCTTTTAGAGGAAATCCTTGAAAGCTAATGGTTTGATAAGCTGTCGCATAAGGTGCTATTGCTTTTATTGCTGCAATCCGGTCAGGCATTTTCCGCCACACAGCAAGCGACACCTCACTGCCGCCACTTTGGGATGCTTGTTTTTGCTCTTGTTGAAACAAAGAAACAGCTAATAAATCAGTTCCTAACGCTTTAAATTGAGCCAAGGCTTTTTCTGTGGCTAATTGACCACAACTAATTAAAGCAACGACGGCAGCAGTACCAACTAAGATACCCAATACAGCTAAAAATGATCGCAATTTCGCAGCATTTAAATTAATAAAGGCTTGTTGACAATGGCTTAATAAATTCATTGACTACTCTCAGCAACAACCTGACCATCGACCAAGGTAATACGTCGATTACAACGCGCAGCAACCTGGTTATCATGAGTAACCATGATGATCGTTCGCCCTTCAGCATGAAGGGTTAGAAATAAATTTAAAACATCTGTTCCTGTCTTAGAATCAAGCGCACCAGTAGGCTCGTCAGCAAGAATAACTTGTGGTTCTCCTACCAAAGCTCTGGCAATAGCAACCCGCTGTTGCTGCCCCCCTGATAACTGCGTCGGACGATGATGAGCAAATGATTCCATACCTACGCGCGCTAGCGCTTGCATAACACGCTCCTCTATTTCAACAGGACTGATGTTATTGCGATAAATAAGTGGTAACGCGACATTTTGCTTGGCATTGAATCGTGATAATAAATTAAATTGTTGAAAGACAAAGCCAATTTGTTGATTACGTAAAATGGCTAACTCATCTTGATTAAGGGATGCAACAGACCGTTGATTTAGAAAATAATCCCCGCTATCACCTTTATCCAGTAAACCAATAATATTCATTAACGTTGATTTACCTGAGCCAGATGCGCCAACGATAGCTAGTAATTCCCCTGCAGCAACTGTTAAAGAAATTTTTTTTAATACTTGGTTACTGCTACCTGCTATCGAGTAATTTTTAATTAATTCCCTAATTTGTATCAGCGGTTTACCCATCATACACCACCGTATCGCCCATTTGTAAACCTGATTCAATGATTACTTTATCAGCAAGGGCTGGGCCTGTAGCAATTTGTCGTGTTGTTACTTTACCCTTATTTAGGACATGCACGACACTTGCACCTTTTTCCTGCTTTATTGCGGCAATAGGAATAACCAGCTGCTGGTTCTCGTTAAGTGACAATTCAATCGCAGCACTCATGCCTACTTTAACTAAGGCTTGTTGTTTCGGTGTTAATTTTCTAACTGAAACTGTCGCATTAAAGGAAGGTAAGCCATTATTGCCGGCATTTGATGCCTGCGCATTCACAGCGACTAATTCACCCTGCAAAACTTCTTTGCCTAATGCAACCCCAGTTATCATAGCTTTCATACCTGGTTTAATTTTATCAATATCAATTTCAGGCACATCAATTTGAACACTTATACCCCTTAAATCCCCAATTAAAGCAATCACCTGGCCTGCTTTGACTGATGAACCTACTTTTAAATGATCTGCCTTGTCTTCATTAGATTTAGGGGGAGATAGTAAGATGCCTTGAGCCGGCGCTTTTAAATGAATAAGGTTATGATTTTTAGTCAGTGCTTGCTTCACTTTATCAAATTCTGCAATATTTAATTCAGATAAATGTTGCACTTCGTTATCATCAACTTTATCTAGCATTTCTGTGAGCTTACGGGTTGATTGCATCAGGGCAATACGCGCCGTATCTAAGCTTGATTTTTCACTTAAATAATTATTTTTTGCAATTAAACCTGCTTTCCATAGATCTTCAGTGCCGGTAAATTTAGCCTTAGCAACTGTGAAATTATCCTTAGCTTTTAGGTAGTCAGTTAAAATATCATTATATTGTTTTTGTAATTCAGTAGAGTTTAAAGTAATTACAACTTCATTTTCTTTAACAGCCTGCCCATAGTTATAATTCATCTTCTCAATAACAGCGTCCATGGGACAAGTAATTGCACTTTCATGCAGCGGCCCAATAGTGCCTGTGAAGTATAAACTTTTGTGGACTGGCTCTGACTTAACAACATAGGTTTGCTGTTTACTTGCCGCAGACTCAGGTGAGCTACCACAACTGGTGAGCAAACATGTTAATAGTACCATCGCTATTGTCAAACTAATTTTCATTGTCCATACCTAAGATTAATCTGCCATTCATCTAACGTTGTACCTAATAAGCGCTGCAGAGCTGAGAGCTGATTAAGGTAAGCTATTTTAGCACCAATTAGGCCTGCTTGAGCTTGAATAAGTTGGTTTTGAGTATTGCTAACATCTAATGCTGTCGCAATGCCTGCTTGTAGCTTTTTCTTTTCTAATTCATAAGATTGCCTGGCTAACTGTACTTGTTTTTCTGCTAATTGATAACGTTTGGCCAGACTTTGAATGGCATTAATTGTGTTAGTGATTGTAGTGATTAACGAACGTCTTAAGGCAATTAAATTTAGCTTATCTTTTTCAAGTTTTACTTTCGCACTCACTAATTGGCTGCGTCGATTAATGTCATTAATAGGGATAGTAAGTCTTAATTGCGCTGTTTCACTTAAATTGTGGCCATTATAAATACTACGCAAGCCATTGCTTAAACCTGTTACATCCGATACAGCCCCAGATTGAATGCCCCCACTTAAATCAAGTTGCCATAACTGCTGATTTTTAGCTACCGCATAAGCTCTCTCATCAGCCCTTAACATCATTTTTTGCGCTAAATATTGACTATTATGCTCAAGAGCAATATCAATTGATTGTTGCAGTTTAGGTATTTTAATTTTATCTAGTGTCACATCATTGGGCACAGCCAAACGCATTTCAGGATCAAGTCCTATGGTCTGTAATAAATCTTGGGCAGCTGTTTTAAAATCATTTTCTGCTTGCTCAACCATCAAGTTTAAAGACTCAATTTGATATGATTGTTGAATATTCCCGGTAGGCTCTAATTGGCCGGCAGCAATTTTCTTTTCATTAATTTCAAAAGTTAAACGCGCCTCTTTTAATTGGCGGCGTTGATTCTCTAAATTATTTCCACTTAAAATTAAATTACGATAAGCGGTAATCACTTCGGTAATTTGATCCATAACCGATTGTTTTAAATTAATTTTATTTAAAAATTCGGCATCTTGAGCATCAAGTAGCCCTGCCTCATTAGCAGCGCGGCCAAAGCCACGTAGTAGCGGCTGCGTAAAAGAGAGGTTCAGCACTGGCATATAGGTATTGTAATTAGAAACATTATTATCTATCCCTAAATTTAATTGAGTACCTAGTTTATTTCTTAATGAAACCTCAGGTGTGGCTAAAAACGATTTATTAAAACTGTGACCTATGCCGCTAAACCGGCTATTGGTAGCTGCTGCTGTACCCGCTAGCGCATACTGCATTTCAAACTCATTATTGGCCAGACGTAGTTGGTAACGCTGAATAATTCTGTCAAGCTCAGCATTTTGAATGTTTGGGTTATAACGCAGCGCAAGCAAGATTGCTTCTCTTAAACTTAACCGCTGTATTTTTTTATTTCCTACTTTCGGCGCTGTGGGTAATTCAACCCAGTGATTAAGCATGTATTCAGGATTAGCAATGGCTGCTGCTAGCCGTTGACTTGCTTGGCTACCTAAGCTTTCTTGCGCTGCACTTTCTTGTCCATATAATGAGTGGCGTGCACCCGTCACAGTAGGTGTCGCAGCATCTAAAGCAGGCAACCCCCAACCTATCATAATAGCCCCATACAGGACTAAGCGAATTAACCTATGGTTTAAAAAAAGCATCAAAATTTAAAACTCAAAAAGCTCGTGGTTAAAATTAAAACATATCTTGCCGCACTATACCATTTTTAATCGTTGTGGCAAGTTGCAAAAACTGACTAGTTTGTTAAATAAAATAAAAACTATTTTTTATGAGAGCAACTATGACATAATTTATGGCTTAATGATTTTTTGATATAGCTATATGAAGTATTCTGACTTACGGGACTTTATTGAGCAACTTGAAGCACGTAATTTATTAAAGCGTATTGATTATCCCGTTTCTCCCTATCTAGAAATGACTGTGGTAAGCGATAGAGTGCTGCGTGCAAAGGGGCCTGCCCTTCTTTTTACCCAACCTAAACAAGCTTCTATGCCCGTGTTGACTAATCTTTTTGGCACTGTAGAACGGGTAGCCTTAGGCATGGGAGAAGAAACCATAACTGCCTTACGTGAAGTGGGTAAATTATTAGCAGCGCTCAAAGAACCAGAGCCACCAAAGGGCTTTAAGGATGCATTTAATAAATTACCTCTTTTAAAGCACGCTTTAACTATGGCCCCCAAATATGTAAATCGTGCCGAATGTCAAACGCATGTTTGGGAAAAAGAGGAAGTTGATTTAACGCGTTTACCAATACAAACTTGTTGGCCAGATGATGCAGCTCCTTTAATTACTTGGGGACTAGTGACAACCAAAGGCCCAGATCAGACACGTGAAAATATGGGCATTTATCGACAGCAATTAGTAAGTAAAAATAAGCTTATCATGCGCTGGCTCTCGCATCGAGGGGGTGCTTTAGATTTTCAAGCTTGGCAAAAAGCATACCCAGGTGAGCGTTTTCCAATTGCTGTCACTTTAGGGGCTGATCCTGCGACTATTCTAGCCGCAGTGACACCCATACCGGATACCTTATCTGAGTACGCTTTTGCAGGCCTTTTGCGAGGGCAACGAACCCAATTAACTCGGTGCATCGGCAATGACTTGCATGTACCGGCAACAGCTGAAATAGTGTTGGAAGGTTATCTAGAACCTGGTGTTGAAGCACCAGAGGGACCTTACGGTGACCATACTGGCTATTATAATGAAGTACAACTTTTTCCTGTGTTTACAGTCGAGCGCATAACCCATCGTCCTGAGCCCATTTATCATAGTACTTACACCGGCCGCCCACCGGATGAACCTGCCATTCTTGGGGTTGCTTTAAATGAAGTATTTATACCGCTTTTACAAAAGCAATTTCCTGAAATTATCGATTTTTACTTACCTCCAGAGGGCTGTTCTTATCGATTGGCTGTGGTTACGATTAAAAAACAATACCCAGGCCATGCTAAACGAATTATGATGGCTGTTTGGTCTTTTTTAAGACAATTTATGTATACCAAATTTGTTATTGTTTGTGATGATGATATTGATGCGCGTAATTGGCAAGATGTCATTTGGGCAATGACTACGCGTATGGATCCATTACGTGATACAGTTATGATTGATAATACGCCGATTGATTACTTAGATTTCGCATCTCCCGTTTCCGGATTAGGTTCAAAAATGGGCTTAGATGCAACCAACAAATGGCCAGGCGAAACACAACGTGAATGGGGAAAACCAATAACGATGGATGATGATATTTTACAAACAGTCAATGCTTATTGGCAGCAATTAGGGTTAACATTGTGACTAGCGCCGTAATTAGTGCTCAAGTTGAGCATATCTTTCCACTAACAGATAGAATTCTCAAAATAATACTGGCGCCGAGTAATTATATTGACTATCAAGCAGGACAATACTTACAAATCCTTTCAGCAGATGACTCTTTAAGCTACTCCATTGCCAATGCCCCATTAGGGGCACATAAATATGAGCTTCATATTCGGCATGTTCAGCAAAATCCTTATAATCAAAAATTATTTGCTGAAATAAGACAACGCGGCGCGGTTAATATTAGCCTGCCATTTGGTGATTGTCATTTAAATAGATTAAAATCAGGCGCGCCTATTCTATTTATTGCAGGTGGCACTGGTTTTGCGCCTATTAAAGCCATGATTGAGCAATTACTAGCAACAGGTGATCCGAGACCATTTGAGCTTTACTGGAGTGCGCGCTCCCAAAGTGATTTGTATATGGACGATAAAGTTAAGCAATGGCAAGCGCATGTTAATCATTTTCGCTATTTTCCTTTGTTATCTGATGCTAATTTAAAGGATAAAATTGCAGATTATGTATTTAATCAACACACACACGATTTAAATCATTATGAAATTGTCATTGGCGGCCCATTTGATATGGTGTATGAAACGCGCGATGCACTAGTTAGCAAGGGAATATCTGCCAATAATATGTATTCTGATGCATTTAGCTTTGAAGAAAAAAAGGAGTAACTATAATGGAAACTTTTTATCAAATCCTAGGGCTTATTGGTGCAGGCCTTATTATTTGGTTTATGTATCGTAGTATTAAGAATCGACCGGATCTATTTAGTCGAGAAAATTTAAGTAAAAGTTTTTCCACAATGGGTATTTTAGCGCTTATCTTAATTGCATTTGTGGGTTTATTAATCTTGATGGTCAGAAATACTTAACCGATTTCTTGCGCCATGCGCTAAGCCTTAAAAGACGCTTAGTGTTTACTAACTTGACTATAATAACGGCCTTTTTGCTCTTTAAGATAAAAGCAAAGATTAGGATTATCAATTTTATTATCAAAATGATCTAACGACAAATGGCATTCTTCTACATAAGTCATTTGACTACTATTATCAACCAATAAACGATACCAAGGATTACGAGTTGCGAAATCTCGCTTACTCGCTTGTGGATTAGGGCGCCCAGACGCTTGAAAAAGAGGATCAATATCAATAATTACAGCACGATAACCATGACGTTGATGTATAACGCAGTCACCAATATTAAATTTAGCTACTTTATGCATATTATCCTCCTTTAATTTAAAGGTAGAACAATTGTTTTATCGGTTGGTTAAATAAGAACTTAACGTGAATTCGACTTACATGAGCGTTACTCAGTAAAATGCCAAGAATTTATACAAGATTAAAAATAGTTTGCTCAAAATTCACTGTTTTCACCCAAGGATCTCGCAAAAGGAAACTGAGTTTAGGCTTTTTTTACAAGCACGCCATTACTACAGCAAGCTAAAATAATACCTAACTCATAGAGAAAGCATAAAGGGACAGCAAGCATAACCTGCGATAAAACATCAGGCGGCGTTAATAACATCCCTACAATGAAAGCACCGACAATCACATAAGGTCTAATTTGCCGTAAAGTAGCAATGCTTAGTAGGTTTAAGCGAACAAGCGTTAAACAGACCAAAGGTACCTGAAAACAAAAACCAAATAACAATAACATCCGTGTAATAAAATCTAAGGTGCTTGCCATATCGGGCAGCATTTTAACGTGATCAGGCACAGCCTGAGTAAAAAATTGAAACATAAACGGCAACACAATGCAAAAGCAAAAGAGCACGCCTAGTACAAACAGGAATAAACTTAATAAAATAGTATGACCTAATTTCTGACGCTCACTACGATAAAGCCCTGGCATAACAAAACGCCAAATATGATAAAGCGCTATGGGCGAGGTACAAAGTAAAGCCGCATTAGCCGCTAAATTAATGGGCGCTAAGACAGGTGCTGTAATATGAGTCACAATAATAAAATTATCAGGCGGTAAAATGGATAATAATGGCTTTACTAACCAATAAAATAATGGTTTAGCAAAGTAGAAAAATAATAAAAAAAAGCTTAAAAATACCATCATCACTAGCAAGGCACGTTGCCTTAATTCTATTAGGTGACGTAACATACAAGGGCCGGTAAATTAAACTTTTAAATTAACATATACCTCTCGCTACTGAAAGAACTAGATTGTTGCTATCGCTTTTTAAACTTGCTACCGTTTAAATTCCGCGTCATAGGCTTAGCTATTACTCAGTTTTTAAACTAACTTAGCTTTAAAAATCAGGGCGTAAAAAAACTAATCATTTAGAGGGTATGAGTATTCCTTATCTTTATAAAAAGTAGCACTCTTTTTAGGTATTTATTAAGCCTGTCTTACAAAAATTAATACGTTTTTGATAAAAATTATTATAAAAAATGTTAAAATGTATAGCCATAATACAGTATGCTTATTAAACTTTTAATGCAGACTATTTAATTTTTCTATATAATCCCCCCGTGTTTTTGAGGTGAGAATTGAATCATAAACCACGTAAACGTTTCGGTCAGAATTTTCTTCAAGATCAAGGTGTTATTGGGCACATCATTGATGCGCTTTGCTTAGCTCCTGAAGATAATGTAGTAGAAATTGGGCCAGGAAAAGGAGCTCTAACCCGCTTACTTTTAACGTATTTAAATAAACTAACTGTAATTGAAATCGATAGAGATTTACAGGCATTTTTGGCAAATGCATTTAACTCATCTTCCCGGCTACAAATTATAGGTGCTGATGCGCTCACAATTAACTACCATAATTGGGGAAATAATTTACGTGTAGTGGGGAATTTACCCTACAATATTTCCACACCACTAATCCTTCATCTACTATCATTTGTTAATAGTATTAAAGACATGCATTTTATGCTGCAGAAGGAAGTGGTTGAGCGTTTAGCTGCACAACCGGGAAGCAAGGATTATGGCCGCTTAAGTATAATGATTCAATATCATTGTGAAGTAACCCATTTATTTAATGTTCCACCGGATGCTTTTTATCCTAAGCCTAAGGTTGACTCGGCTGTCGTAAGGTTAACGCCTTATGCTGTTTCTCCTTATCCGCCTGTTAATCTTAAACTACTACAAGATTTAGTTGCATTAGCATTTTCAATGCGCCGTAAAACACTTGCTAATAATTTAAAGCCACTTATTAGCGCCCAAGAGTTAGCTGATTTGGCGATTAATGCGGCTCACCGCCCAGAGCAAATTAAACTAATAGACTATATTAAAATAGCCAATTTCTTATCAAATGGAATAAAATTAAACTAATAAAGGTATTAATATAAATTATGGCTAGCTTTTTGGAGATTAACTTGTTTCATAGATATAGTAAAAAAGGCAAAGGACAATCAAAGCCGTTAAAGGATTTAACACGAATCTTGCCTGCTGAGGATATTCTGGCTGAAGAAAAAAGAGCCGTCCTTCTGCAGGAACTACGTATAGCATGCTCTCTAGAAAAAGCACGCTTTGATAGTCTATGTTTAAGTATTATTCATAATCTCATTAATCATGTACAAACCTTACCTGAAACCTCAAATAGTTATTATTCACAAGCTGGTGGTTTACTGGATTATGCCCTCAATCGTACAGAAACGGCTTTAAATTTATTTAAAAAATTTGTTTTGCTCGAAGAAAACTCAGATTACTCAGAAGAACAAAGACTTTGGCAATATGCCTTGTTTTCAGCTGCTCTATTACAAGGTATTGGTAAATTACAAATTGATTATTTAGTTGAGCTTTATGACAATAATGGCCAGTTTTTAAAATTATGGAATCCTTTATTAGAAAGCCTCGTATCAGTAGGCAGCCATTATAGTTATAGTTTTCAAAAAGAAACAGATATTGATCTACGGCGGCGTTTAAATATTCTCTTAGCGCGTTCTTTAATGCCTACGAGTGGCTTTACATGGATTGTCTCCGATGCGCAAGTTTTAGCTGTTTGGCTTGCCTTACTTAATGAAGATCCACATACCGCAGGAACATTAGGCGCTATATTAATTCGTGCCGATGCCATTGCCATTCAGCGCTACCTTAATCAATTAAACTTAAAATTTGCTAACACAAAGACAAATCGCTATGGGCGAGCAAGCACGTTTACAGGCACCGTGCCAGAATCCGTTAACGATATAGAACAGCAAATGGGCATTCAGTTTATTCAGTGGCTTACTAAATCATTAGAATCACGCATTATTATGATCAATAAAGCGCCTTTATTTACGGTTCCAGGCGGTTTATTGATGTCGCCTGAAATTTTTAAATGGTTTGTCCGCGAACACCCTGAATATAAAAATTGGCAAGCAGTACAAAATGGCTTTTTGTCTTTAAAGTTACATCAAGTAGGCTCAGATGGTAATGTGATTTCGCGCTTTGAGCAAAGCAATACTCAACAAATGCATAGTGGTGTCGTATTTGGTAACTATGCAATAGCCCTGCCTACTACCGTCCAATTGCATAATCCTAAAACTGGCAAGTCAGATACAATATCAGATATAGAACTTATCCACTTAGCTCATTTTTCTAGCCATTTAACGCCACCCCACCAAAAAACGACAACAAATTCGCTTGAAGTATTAAATGCTACCGGTCAATGGCAAAAGAAAGACCCAAACCTAAATCCTAATTTAAACCCTGGTATGACTAATAATGGCTGATTATGTCGTTGGCGATATACAAGGCTGTTATGAACCCTTATTACGCTTATTAGATAGTCTACATTTTAATGAGCGGGAAGATAGGCTTTGGCTGGTAGGCGATTTAGTTAATCGAGGCCCACAATCTTTAGAAGTGCTACGCTTTGTTAAAAATTTACCTATTGAACCTTATATTACTCTTGGTAATCATGATTTGCATTTATTAAATAGGCTCTTTGGCCAAGCTGAGCGGAAAAATAAAGACGATACCTTACAACCTATTTTGCTAGCCGACGATCGCGATGAATTAGGTCATTGGTTACGTAAACAACGCTTTCTTTACTATGACAGCAACTTTAATATCGTGATGACCCATGCTGGCATAGCACCAGTATGGGATTTAGAGACTGCTAAAGCCTGCGCAAAAGAGCTTGAAGCCGTGTTACATGGTGAGAATTATCAAGAATACTTAAGTAATATGTATGGAAATTTACCCAATCAATGGTCTCTTGAACTGACTGGCTTTGCCAGATGGCGAATTATTACTAATTATTTGACTCGTATGCGTTTTTGCGGCAATCAAGGTGAGTTATTGTTAGATTATAAAGGCACAATTAAACAGGCACCACCCGATTTTATCCCTTGGTTTTCTGTGCCAAAGCGCAAGGAAATTGACGCTGATATTATTTTTGGCCATTGGGCTGCCTTACAAGGAAAATGCCCTCATCCCCGTATTTACGCCTTAGACACCGGTTGCCTATGGGGCGGGCGCCTTACCGCCCTTCGCCTACAAGATAAGCAATGCTTCTCTGTTCCAGGTTTAATTAATAACTAGGGTCTGTTGATATTTTACTTACTACCTACGTATCTTAACTATACACAAGCCGCGGCACGTAGAAAGTTAGTCAGTTAATATTTTCAATGAAAGGACAAAATATACTTTGGAACCACAATTAGGCTCCGATATTAATTTAAGCTCACCTCCAAGCAGTCCAACATATTTTTGCGCAATATGTAAGTCTTGACTAAGGTAATGGCTTTCATCATCTGAGGAAAAATCAGGATGGGCTAATTGATCTTGTAAGTCATGAGGAATCTCTCTACCTGTATCAATAATACTAAATCGCAATTGTAGATAGATATTATCAGTAGCAACCTTCTCTACTTTAATGGTAATAGAGCCTGATTCTGTATAGTAAAGGGAGTTTGTGATGAGATTCATCAAAACCCGGTGTAATTTTACCTTATCCATTAAAATAGGCGGTATAGAATTCGCCACATCAACATTAAACTCAAGGTTTTTCATTTTAATGGCTGGGTAGTACAATTGAGTAATATCGGCAATGACTTTATTTAAGTCAGTAGGTTCTTGGACTATCTCATTATCAGTCAACGGACAATGAGTTAAGCTATCCGATATCTCTTTAATTATCTGTAGTAATTGGGTACTGCTTTCTTTTATTAAACGCGCTTGTTGTTTCTCTTCTAATTGTACTAACTGAGCTTCTAAATGTGTCGATAGTCCGTTAATGCCATTTAATGAGGCACAAATATCATGACTTATATTGGTTATAAGCTCTGTTTTCGCGCGATTAGCAAGTTCTGCCTTTTCCTTTGCACGCTTTAAAGTAACTTCTAACTTCTTACGTTCTGTTATATCAATAGATACACCTAACACACCTATAATTTGATCATGTTTATCACGTAGCGGGGTTTTATTTGATAAATGAATGCTCATGCCATCGGCCATAACAGCATATTCCTCGGCTGTGTGAGGTACACCGCTTTCCATGACTAGATTATTTAGCCGATTTAATTCATCAGCTTGATCTTTCCAAGGCATATCATAATTGGTTTTACCTACTATTTCTTTTCGTGACGCGAGACGCGCACTCTTAGCTTGCAAATCATTACAACCTAAAAAAACATTATCTCTATCCAGCCAATAAACATGCCCAGGCATCAATGCTAAAATGCTTTCATAATACTCTTGAGCTTCTTTAAGATTATCTTGGAATCGTTTACGCTCTGATTCCAAGTAAGACTGTAGCTTTTTAATTTCTAATTCTTTTTCTTCAAGCCATTTTTTAAAATCGGTTACAGTATCAGCATCCATTATTAAACCTATTTGATTAGCAACATTTACATTTAGATATTAAAATTTAAAAAACTTTACTAAAAAGTAATTTCTGCTCTTAAATGCAGCAATTTGAACAAAAGTATTGATAATTGTACAATAATATCATATTATAGTCACCAATTTCTAGCCTTAACTAATATGGCTAATTAGCTAGCTCTAGATAATCAATGATAAAAATTCATTATTTTATCACAATGATCAATAAATTACATGGATTGTGAGAAATATGTTCGAGCTAGTTTTAGGGGGAATTGAAGGTCAAATTATACTAGCTGAGGAAAAAATGAAAATTAAAGGCCCAAAAGATGGCAAACTGCAAGCAAATTTTAATGGTAAAGCAAAAAGCCTATTTAAAAATTCAGACAGCCTATCTTTAGCAACAACAAAAAGCTTAGTCCTGCTTAGTATAGTTGGCCAGGAGTATTGTAGAGGTGATTTTTTAGGGGCTATTATTGAACAAGCAGTTACCGAGCCACATCAATTAGTGACTTTTCTTATTGCTGACGAACTTCACTGGCATAACTTAAAATCTGAAGAATATCTTACTGATGATCATAAGGCTACTTTAAAAAAAGAAGCGCGACAATTAGGTGCAGCCTATTTTGAGGAGCATTTACACTATTTTTTAAAGCCATTGGGGCTATCTGTTGAGAAATTTAAGAACAATTACCCTGACTTAAATACATTAGAAAAAATTTCAGTCTTAAATCAATTGGCAAAAGATATGTCCTTAGGTTTTGAAGTTGTAACCTGGAGCCAATGGGTAGCTCACCCTCAGTATCAAGAAAGAGAGCCAGGCTTAAACTCATTATGCCAATCAGAACCAGAGCTTAAGGCAAGTATAGCAGCAGAAGCAGATATTTTTGCCGGCCGACATCAACAAGAGGGCGACAAGGAGGGATTATGGAAAGCACGCTCTAAAGGCTACTTAGAAGAAGAAACACCAGCCATCATGTGGTTAGCGGCAGCTCTAAATTACAACTTTATTGTTTACCCAGGACAAATACGCAAGCCGTTTGAAGTGGCCAAAGCTTATTTTGATAAAAACAGAGAAGATCCTCGCTGTAGCTTCCCAGAAGACCTTGATCTTAACTTGGTTGCCAACTGGCTACAAGTCTCTTTTTGCAGAAAGGCTATTGAGCCGCCTAAACTAACTACTACTGATAATAACCGACAAAAAGACATAGCAACTAATAAAAGTCTTGAAGAAATTAGTAATCGGCTCGTTATAAGCGAAGTTGAAGCTACATTAAAAAAATTTGAGGAATTAAGCCTTGGGGAAAACCGATACAAATTTTTTAGCCATGGCGGCACTCAAGAACGGCAAGAGTCAGCAACAATTTCCCCCCAAACTTTATTTAATAGTGCAATTGAGCACATGGCCTATGGAATTACCGCAGCGATTATAGATAAAGGCGGTTCCATAGAATTCCAACGTCAATTATTTGAGCAATCATTTGCCAGCTTGTTAAGCATTGTGCAGAAACAGCAAGCAGCAAGTAGCATGGTAGAATCAAAATCTAAACCCATAAATGAAATAATAAGCCCCTTAGCTATTGATGTCGTAGAAATAGAAGCAGAATCTAGACCAACACAGGCATCAGCATTGAAATTTTAATAAGTGTTTAAAATAAATTTAAACGGCCCTAACGAGGTATTTAACTGGCTTACTAGATACAATAGAATAATTGCTAATTTTTATATAAACTATGCATTTCTTAAATCTATTTCATGGAAAGGAAACAATAATTAAGATGAGTAATGCTAATCAGCGTATCGAATTTTTAGATGGCCTTAGAGGATGGGCAGCTTTTGTTGTTCTTATTGGTCACCTTTACCCATGCTGGTTATATCCACCAAGTGACTCTCCTCTTAGTCAGTTATTTTATCATACTCCTCTTAAGTTATTTACTGATGGCCCGAGCGCCGTTATCTTGTTTTTTTTATTAAGCGGCTTTGTATTAAGTTTTAATTTCTTTAAAAACTATGATTATAACGCCTTAATAAGCATGGCCCAATTTCGTTATTTTCGCCTACTTATTCCCATTCTTTGTTCCGTGCTTATTTCTTATTTATTTATGCGGTTTAACTTAATGTATACGGTACAAGATCACGTCGGTATTTTTATGAGTAAACCGAGAATCTTAACCGCATTAAAATTTTCTTTCTTTGAGGTCTTCTTTGTTCCAGATACCCGACATCTTTATGATTTTGGTCTGCAATTATGGACTATGTCACGAGAATTTATAGGCTCGTTTTTAGTCTTTGCTTTCTTATCCTTATTCGGTACATGGAAAATCAGACCCCTTATTTACTTAATAATACTGCCTATATTTTATAAGCACTTTTATTATTATTTCCTTTTTTTCACCGGACTATGTTTTTGTGACCTCTATATTTTAAATAAAAAATATGGCTATTTATTACAAAAATATAAGCTTACCCTTCTGCAAGAAAACAGCCTATATGCCAAAATCGTTGAATTTTTTAATATTGATTATTTATTTGATACTAGTCTAGGCGGCATTTTTGCCTATCTTTATCAATTAAATTTAACTGGTAAAATAAGCGCTGCTTTCCCTATGATTGTTTTACTCTTTTGGGCTCTTACTAGTGATAATTTAAAATCCCTATTTACTTCAAAAATATCTTTATTTTTAGGGAAAATATCATTTGCATTGTATCTAACACACCTTACCTTACTATGTTCATTATCACACTTTACCAATGCGTTATTGACTAGCGCAGGTTATCCTTTATTATTAAGAGCTATCCTGGTCTCTTTAGTGACTTTGCCTACCTGCCTTGCATTTGCCTATATTTTTACCTTATATGTCGAAGACCGTTGGTTAAAAAAAGTTAAATCATTTTTCATTAATAAAGGCTTTATTGCTAACACTAAAAATTATAAACAATTACCACAAGATAGCAGTACACCTTTACCGCTTCCAGCTATGAATACTTAAGAAGGTTGCTATCTAGTACTGTATGTTTAGATAGCAAAACATTATTCTTTAGTACGATTAGACAAGTTCTTATAGAGACGTCAACAAGAGTGCGATCACTCAGGCGCTTTAGTGCCCTTCGCAGAATCTAATATTTTAATTTCATCAACAAAGCACTTTGTCTCGCCGCTCCAGGGGAGAACATAAGCTTCACAATGATATTTAAGCACGACATGTTTATTATTTTCCATAGCATAGATTGCTTGATTTACTAAGTCTGATTTAAATTGCCCTAATGTAAAATGAAACTCACGTCCAGTAGCACCACTTGCATTATCTAAGCCACCACGAATTAACTCACCTTCATAAGTTCCCCAGTAGCGACCTTCTTTGGCTACTTTCACGATAATGCCCGATTTCTGCCCCGACTGAGTCGTCCAGCATCCCGTTAACAAGCTAACTACTACGAAAAGACAGCAAGCCAGCATCGTTCTCATCATTACACTCCCTGAACTAGGTACTTAATATGGTTCCCATATAAATGCTTCGCATGTTACGGGATAATGTTCATTTGGCGACACAAAAGCTATAGTGTTTATGTCAACCTTACATTTTAAGGTAAATTATACTTAAAATTTACTTTGACCATTATCTTTAACCTAAGTATAGAAAATAAATATAAGTTTAGCGGTGATATAAACTTTAAAGCAAATTACTTTTACTCCTAAAACCTAATTAAAGTATATACTCGCTACCAATGAGAGGTTGATTTGGCGAATTGATTTTAAGACTTTAGTAATTTAAAGATTAAGTAGTAGTTAAGTTTACTTATAAAAAATAGTCATATGAAGATAAAAAAGAAAAGCCCTTCATTAAAAGACTTAATGAAGGGCAAGCAAAATTAACGAACAATAATGTATCGTCCATTTTGGATAGCATAAGAATGGCCGTTACGATAAATAACACCATGCTTACGATAAACCACCATATCTGCGTGAGTAACTGGGCGACCTACTAATAGATCAACACCTGAACCCACTACTGTGCCAGTTGTAGTTACTACATTGGTACCAGTGCTTACAAGGCTGGAACCCACTGTATCCATAGTATTCCAACCGCAACCAACTAAAGTAGCTGAAAGTAAAGCAGTAGAAAATCCTGTAATTATTAATTTTTTCATAATGTTCCCTCTTTAATCATTAGTCCTTAATTAAGTACTACATACTACAGTTAAAACATAGTACAAATTTTAATAATTGCGAGTTTAAATGAATGACATTGGATTTTTTTACTATAAAAAGCTTATTCGGAAGAGAATTTTGACCTATAAAGAGATGGTTTAATTGATTGAGAAATTGCAAGTGTATTATCCAGGGCTCCAGTATACTTAATTGATAGCTTTAGGCTTTAAAGTGAATCGATTGGCAAATGAGATGTTGAATAAACATCTGGAGGTCGAACATGACAAATGAAAAATATGATTTTGAAATAGGTGAGAGCGGTCTTAGTTATGACCTCTTAGACGAATCCTATAATGCAAGCACCAAGAAATTTCTATTAGATGCCGGCCTAGCAAAAGGTATGAAGGTTTTAGATGTTGGATGTGGCGCAGGTGTTATGACGTCCTGGATTGCGAATTATGTAGGTAAAGAGGGATATGTAACCGCCATAGATAATAGCCCGGAACAATTGAAGGTAACGCACCGAACATTGCAGCAAAACAAAATAGCCAATGTGAGCACTACCGTTCTTTCGGCCTATGATATTGCAGAGTTAGGCGAAAATTATGATTTAATTTATTGTAGATTTTTGTTGCATCATCTTTATAGCCCGCGTAAAGCCATTAAAATATTTTATGAGAATTTAAATGATGGGGGTATCTATGTGGGAGAAGAAGGCATCATTAGCCACATGTTCGCCTACCCGCCAACATTTGCTTGGCAAGGATATTCTCCTGCATTGGTGCTGCCAGAACAAGAAATAGAAGGAATGAGGCGTGACGGCGATATTGGTATGAAGTTATTTTACGAGTGTAGAAAAATTGGTTTTGAGATTATCAATTGCGGGCTTGTTCAACCAATCTTATGGCAAGAAAGTCAAAAAATGAAATTACTAGAGGGATTAAATGCATTTAAAAAAACTGACCTTGAACAAGGCACGTCTGAAGAAGAATGGCAAAAAAAATATGATGAAACGGTTAGATTTAGTAAGGATGATAAGCAAATAATTGGATTCTATGGCAGCTTCCAAGTAGCTTGCCGCAAGTAAAGCAAACGTAGATTATTTCCTGGTTCAAACGGGCTACTTACTCAGCCTATCTCGCTATTTTTGTAGCTTCTAGCCGGCGTAGCTTGGGAGTAGGCCCAAAAGGCCGTATCCCAGGTTTACCTTCACTACGCCTATTCTCCAAAATCACCTTGCACTCCATCATATCCCACTTTTCTTGCAATACTCCCTTCTGAACATAACGATGAAAACTGGAATAGGGCCATGCTTTAGCGCAAATTACATAGCCATGTTTAACAGATGGAATTTTAGGGGGTTGTTAAGCTATGGAAGAAAAATGAAAACCTGGGATACGGCCTATTGGCCTACTTCCAGGCTACGTCGGCTAATCTTCTGGTTAAGGAAATTTAGTTTAGAGTTGAGAGGGATATCATTCGCTCTTTAAAATTCTTCATGCCTTTGAAGATTGGCTGTGCAATTTTTTCTGGGAAGTGGCTCGGTAATTGTGCTGTGACTTCATCGATAGCAGAATCAATACGGTCAATCACTTGTTCAAAAATCTGAACTGCTTTAATTTTAGAATATTGGACGTTCTTTGCTGTTTCAATAAAGTGTCTTTTTTGAATACTGTGAACCTTATAATGACTGTTTTTGCCGTATAAAGCCATGGCCATTTTCAATTTCTTAAACGATAGCTGTTTTTGTTCCACGATAGGGTAGGCTGAAATGATGTCATATAATGGAGTTAACTGGTAACCTCCTTGTGGCTGTAGATTTATACTGAAATTTTTGGCATGCGCATCAATAGCGCCAAGGCACCAATAAACAATCTGTGCTTTGAAAAATTCATCTCTATCTTTTTGAGGTCGCTGTGAACCATTAAGTAGCTGCATAATTTCTTTAATACCGGGGCCACCATCTGACTGATATTTTAAATTTGGGGAATAACCTAATGATTGACATAGGTCTTCTTGTGGCAACCTGAGTATATAACGATTATCTCGACTCCATTTTCTATCAAATCTTTCGACAACCAGTACTTTTTCATCTTCGAATTGTAAGATTTCTGATTTTGCAACATCTAAACCAAATTTGCTGGCTAGCATTAAACAGAGGTATTCATTTTCGCAACTTTCACTTAAATCAATTCCTTGATGTGATAAATATCCAACAGGTAATTTGAATATGTGAGTTGTTGGTGTAGGCCCTAATGGTTTATGCCATTCATTTTGGTAATATAAAAAAGCTGTTTTTTCTTGAGCGCCAGCTATGGATATTCTAAACTCATCATCTTCTTTGTTCATTCCTAGTGGAGAAGTTTGGTAAGAACGCAAAGTATGAGCTATCTCGGCTTCACTGACCACATGACTTTCAATATTTAGCTGCTGCGCCTGAGGAATATGTTCAACAATTTGTATTGCACCAACACAATCACTTCCAATTAAAGCCAACAAATCAAACGGTCGTGATGATCTTGCCTGAAAACGAGCTTGAATTCTGGCTCTTATCTGCGGATTATCAGGAAGTAAATTATCAAAAAAGTTATAAACAACTTCACCTAAAAACTTTTGCTTTACTAACGGTAACGATAAAGATACTGGTCGCGAATGTGACTTGGAAATCCAGTCCGTAACATAGGAAAAACCCAAACCTCCTGCATTATCCTGGGTAAGCTCCCCCACGAGCTCATTGTTCATTAATATGTATAATTTACGCCTTACCATTCTATCTCTTCATCAGTTTCTTGACCTTTTTCAACAAGACTAATATTTAAATTTAGGGCAGACAATATCCTAAATAAGGTATCAACTCGACTATTGTCGGGACTATTTTCAAATTTTGATATAGTATCCTGTTTTAAACCTACTAAATCTGCAACTTCAGACTGACTCATTTTGAGTTGCTTGCGCTTGTCATTTAAATATACTGCCAAATCTTTTGCTGATCGAATGATCATAAATTTCCTCTTTTTACCCCCAATTGCCAATAATATTAAATATACCCCCAAGTGCGGGTAAAATCAATTATACCCGCATTCGAGGGTAAAAAATTATCGAGGGGCTGGATATTTCAGCAGACGTAGCCTGGAAATAGCTCCTAAGGGCCGTATCCCAGGTTTACCTTCTAAGCCGGCTGGAATAGGGCCAGGCCATGCTTTAGCGCAAGTTACATAGCTATGTTTCACAGATGGAATTTTAAGGGTTTGTTAAGCGATGGAAGTAAAATGAAAACCTGGGATACAGCCCTTTGGACCTACCCCCAGGCTACAATGGTTGTTAGACTTTACGTTAGTAGAAAGCGCTATGGAATTGATAAGTAGTTGTTGGATCAAGTGGCCCAACCTACAAGTCTATGTAGATAATATTTTGAACTTACCTAGTTATACAATAATTAAGGTGACGGGAAAAATCGGGTTCCCTAAAGGGTATCTAAAAAGATAAGAAAGAAATTTGAATTTTGATAAAAGCCATACTAAATATGGCTCCCCGGGACGGGCTCGAACCGCCGACCTAATGATTAAAAGTTATAAAATTAGGGCTTTTAATGACTTTTACCAACTTTTAAATTATCCCAATACCCCTTTGTTTATAAGGCCTATCGGCTTTTTTTATAGCACAATTACTTTTATTATGTTTTAATCATTCCTTCGACACATATTCGACACGTTTGAATAAGAGAGAAAATGAAAATAACAAAATCAGCTGTTGATAAACTACCTTTGCCTGTTTCAACAACTCAGGGAAGAACGGCACAAAAACGCTATTATGATGATGCTATGAAGGGATTTGGTATCAGAGTTACCTCCGGTGGAACTAAGGCTTTTTTTGTTGAAAAACTGATAAAGAATAAACTGTCTCGCATTACATTAGGTCGTTATCCTGAGCTGACAGTAGAAATGGCAAGAAAAGAAGCTCAAAAGCTGCTCGGGCAAATTGCGACTGGAATAGATCCAATTGCCGAAAAACGCGCTGAAAAAATGCGCCAAATCACATTAAATGATGTGTTTAATGATTACATTCAAGTTCGCAAATCTCTAAAACACAATACCCTTTATAATTACAAAAAGGTATTAGCCACAGGATTTTCAGGCTGGATTAATAAACCCTTTCTTGCCATCACCAAAGATAACGTTGCAAAGCATCATAAAAAATTAGGGCAAGTACATGGCGAGGCTTATGCCAATTTAGCCATGCGTCTACTGCGTGCCCTATTTAATTTTGCAGCCGGTCAATATGAGGATACACAAGGTAAATCATTGATTACCGAAAACCCGGTAAAACGTCTATCCCAAACCAGAGCCTGGTATCGGGTTGAGCGTCGCCAAAGTTTTATTAAAGCTCATGAATTGGCGGCTTGGTACCTTGGCGTACAACAACTACAAAATGAAGTTTTACGAGATTACTTATTGTTAATAATACTAACAGGATTGCGCCGTCAGGAAGCAGCCACGTTACGCTGGGATCAAGTTGATCTCAACGCTAAAACATTAACCATACTTGATACTAAAAACCACGAATCTCATACCCTTCCTCTTTCTACTTACCTCTATGAGCTGCTATTATCACGCAGCCAAAAGAGGATTAATGAGTATGTTTTCCCCGGCACAGGAGCCGCAGGTCATATTATTGAGCCACGTAAACAAATGGCTAATGTAACCAAGCTCTCAGGGATTCATTTTACGGTTCATGATTTAAGGCGAACGTTTATTACCATTGCTGAGGGGCTGGATATCTCAGCTTATGCTTTAAAACGTTTGATGAACCATAAAATGAACGGCGATATCACTGCTGGATATATCGTGACCGATGTTGAGCGGTTAAGAAAACCAATGCAACAAATTACAGATTATTTTTTAAAGTGCATGGGTGTCCAACCATCCGCAACACTAATAGCAATCCAACCACAAGGAGCAGTTCATGAGTAAAGAAATTAAAGTTCAAAATGACGAATTACGTTTAAATCAAGATTACAAACATTTCTTAACCGATATCAAAACACGATTACAAACAGCTCAAATTCGTGCAGCACTGGCTGCGAATAGTGAGCTGATCAAATTCTATTGGGAGCTTGGTACTGATTTAATCGAGAAACAAAAAAGCCATCAATGGGGGTCGCATTTTCTTGAGCAATTCTCGCATGATATGCGACAAGCATTCCCTGAAATGCAAGGTTTTTCTAAAAGAAACCTTGAATACATGCGACGATTTGCCCAACTTTATCCATATATTGAATTTACGAAACAGCCCGTTTCGCAATTGCCTTGGGGACATATTGTGCGTTTAATGCAGATGGTTAAAGAAGAACCTAAGCGGGAATGGTATGCTGAACAAACTATAAAAAATGGTTGGTCACGAACCGTTCTTGAAATGCAGATCGAAAGTGGATTGTATGAGCGCCAAGCCATAGCCAGCAATAAAACCTCCAATTACCACAAGCATTTACCAGAATTACAATCTGGTTTAGCTAATGAAATATTAAAAGATCCCTATAATTTTGATTTTCTGACTATTCAAGGCAAAGCTCATGAACGCGATATTGAAAATGCTTTAATTACCCATATTCGTGATTTTCTTATTGAGCTCGGCCAAGGTTTCGCCTTTGTTGGTTCTCAAGTCCCTCTAACTTTTGATGATCAAGAGTTTTTTGTTGACCTACTGTTTTACCACCTCGAATTACGAGCATTTGTTGTCATCGAATTGAAAAATACAAAATTTAAACCGGAACATACAGGGCAATTGGGTTTTTATCTTGCAGCTGTTGATGATCAATTACGAAAGCCTGGCGATAACCAAACGATTGGAATCTTGCTATGCAAATCAAAAAATAAGGTTATAGCTGAATACGCACTGCGAAACATTAGTGCTCCAATAGGTGTTTCAGAATATACCTTATCAAAATCAATTCCCACTGATTTGAAAGGCAGCTTACCAACAGTTGAAGAAATTGAAGCTGAGTTAAATGAATCTGCGAAAGAAGATTAATTCGTAATCAATAGGTCTGCGGCTCGATTCTACTCAACAACATATTAAAATCAACAAATTACGAATTTTGATTTTGGGCGCATTCTAGCTCCAAATGTGCCTGTTAGAGTTTATCAAGATGTGTCGAAGAATGAGATGTACAAATTTTGCAAGTTGGAGCTTAATTCAACAGAGGTTATTTAATTGATTGTTTTGAGTGTTAATTCGTAAATAATTTATTTTCTTGCTATTGAATCTTATCAATTATCCAATCATCAAATGCTTTTTGAATTTTAATTTTCCAGATAGGAGATATGCCAGATATTAACTGAGTTAGATTGTAGCAATATGAATCATTTACAACTTCTTGTAATCCGACCACCCAAACTGAGTTGAAATCTATTTTTGGTAATTTACTAGCCAAACGATTAGGGCACCAACTATCTCCTCTTCTATTCAAGAAGACCATGAGTGTTTTTCCAGCAGCATAGGCCTTGTCGCCTTTATTTTGCTTTTTATGGATTAGTTCTAAAATCAACTCTTCTGTATTTTTATCACTTCGGCTGTGCTGCGTAGCCATAACCTGCTCCAAGCGACAAGCTATTTGCGTCTTTGTGTTATATAAAATTCCATCTGAACCAGTAGGGTCTGTGCAAATTTTTATATCCTCGGACATAGCTTCGTGATTTAAAACTGCCGCTAATAACCAACAGCCAAGAAGCTCCCTTGATCTAAGGTTCCCAAATTTTTTTAATTCACGACCCGTTTCAAGATGTCGGCCATTCAAAATAAATGGTTCAAGCTCTTCAAGACAGAGCTTTAAAGATTTACATGTAATAACTTCTAGCTTCATTGCTCTCCCAAGTTATTTTCGACTGTAAAAGAAAATATGCTCTTTAAGTATAGTGCTCGTATCTAGGCGAATCTGTAATAAGTGAATTAATATGGACAACGCCTAAACAGCAAATGTAGCCTGCAGTGAAATGAAGCGAAACCGAGGTTGCGGCCTTTCCGGCCTGAACCCAGGCTACAATGGTTCCTTTAATCCTTTGACAAGTCTTTCCCATCGCATTGGCAGCAGCCTCGGAAATACGTTCCCTCTATTTCTTGATCAGCAGAATAATAGTGTCCACAATACTCACATTGATATATTCCACTAAATATTTCATGACAACTTTGGCATTCAAAATGATCATTTTTATTCATCACGTTAGTTTGTTCACACTCTGAACAGCAAATTTCAATATTCTGATCGTCTGCGCTCATTCCATTGCTCCTTCTAAATACTTTCCGCTTCTATGCGTTTGTTTCAGTATAGGCATTATAGACCAAAACATAATTACGATTGTCTTAATAAATCTATTTAGCCTGATACCGTCACGTATTGCTAACTCTCTGGAACAACTGGTACACCTGAGACAGTCGCATGTGTATTAGGCTAAGAACCTCATACATCAAAAAAATCACTATGGGACACGATGTATCTTGAGTGCAACGAAGTGAAATCAAGGAATTAAAATTGAATGTTAAAGTTTCAGTCTAAGTTTTTATATTTATGTGGGACAAAAGGGACAAGCGGTACACTCGCATAACCACAGGCTAAAAGCTGTCCCATTTTAAGAAATATCAATTGGGACAAATGGGACAATTTACATCAATAAAAAAATTTTCATTATCAAATAAGTCCATTTGTTATCACCGTCATGAAAGTGCTTGACGAGCTTTTAAGTTTCACGCAATACTCACTTCGAGCTTTAAACTTTTATAGGTTAACGGTTCTATAAAAGTAATGGAAAAAGAATTATCACCGACTTTTTCCCGCAAGGGAACCCGGCCGGACAGTCAACTGATATTCGTAAAGTAGGATGCAATACCGTCGGCATTAAGCTGAATGAATAATCAATTGCTGAGGTTTTCTATGAATCAAAAAGTATCACGTTTACAACTCTTAAATGAATTTGAGTCTGCACCACGTTCTGCCCTGTTTAATCAACAACGTTAGCGGCTGTTTTAAGTTGTTCTACTCAACTTTTAGAACGAAATCGTTGGGCAGGCACCGGTATTCCTTATCTTAAAATTGGTCGCAAGGTTTTATATCGCAAAAGTGATGTTTTAGCATTTCTAGAGCAGCAACGAGTCTATTGTTCAACTAGTGATGAAGGGCGAAGCCTATCCTTAGTCAACGAATAAGTTCAATCAACATAGATTTCGGTTCAAGAAAGGAATGATTTCTATTACAGAACTTAAGCCTTTCCTGAACGCTGTTTGGAGAAAGCGTCATGACTCAAAATCAAATTATTAATATCAAAAATAAAGCGGGTAATTTCCCTGTCATTTATGAATATGCAGGTGGTTGTTTTAAGTTAACAGAGAAAGGCATTTCTTTTCTTGGCAAAGATAAAGATGGTAACCCAATGGCACCACGCTGGATTTGTTCACCTCTTTATGTCATTGCTAAAACCCGAGATGCTAAAAGTGGTGATTGGGGCCGCTTATTGGAATGGCAATTGGAATGGCAAGATGACGACGGTGTGATACACCAATGGGCCATGCCAATATCGCTACTGCAAGGTGATTCTTCTGAAGTGAGACGCGAGCTAGCTAACCTTGGCTTATCTATTTCACCGAGTAAAATTGCGCGAGATTTACTGGCTATCTATTTACAAGTGTGTCCTGTTGAAGCAAGAGCGCGCTGTGTAGATAAACTAGGCTGGTATGGTGAAACGTTTATCACTGCATCACAAACAATAGGTAATTCGTCAGAAAGAATTGTTTTTCAAAATAATAATGCAATTGAGTCGGCACTGTCAGTATCAGGTACTGTTGAAGATTGGCGAGATTCTATCGGTGCGTTATCTGCTAGAAATTCACGACTAGTTTTTGCTATTAGCACTGCCTTTGCACCAACCTTAGCAACGATTGCTGGTGAAGATTCTGGCGGCTTTCATTTTAGAGGTGCTTCATCTTGCGGCAAAAGTACGGTTTTAAAAGTGGCTGCTTCAGTTTGGGGTAATCCGCAAGCTTATTGTCGCTTATGGCGAAGTACAGCAAATGGGCTTGAGGGGTTAGCTGCACTACATATGATGGGCTACTAATTTTAGATGAGCTCAGTCAGATGGATCCTAGAGAAGCAGGAGAAGCTACTTATTTGCTTGCTAATGGTCAAGGAAAAACACGCGCTAATCGTCAAGGAATGGCCAAACCCGTTTCTCAATGGACATTGCTTTTTCTTTCTGCTGGTGAAGAATCGCTCATGTCTTTGATGGCAAGAATTGGGCAGCGAACGAATGTCGGGCAGGAAATTCGATTAGCGGATATTGAGGCAGACGCTGGCTTTCATATGGGTATTTACGAATGTATTCATAATCAGCTTAGCCCTGTTACCATGGCTTTGTCTTTAAAAGAGTATGCTAGCCAGTACTATGGTGCTGTTGGTATGGAATGGTTAAGAAAAGTAGTAGCTAATCGGCAAACGATTGCAAGTACCATAACAAATAAATTAGCGGAATTTACTAGCAGTGTTGCTATGCCTGGCTCAACTGGCCAAATTATGAGAGTAGCTCGGCGTTTTGCGCTCGTTGCTGTTGCAGGTGAATTAGCAACTCAATATGGACTGACAGGCTGGGAAGAAGGGCAATCATTCTATGCGGTCCAAGTCTGCTTTAGAGCTTGGTTAGATGCGTTTGGCAGAGAAGGTAACCGAGAAGATAGGGCCATACTCGCGCAAGTCAGATCTTTTTTTGAATCCCACGGTGCTAGTCGCTTTGATAATGTTAGAACGCCAAATAATGAGCATTTGCATAATCGAGCAGGATTTTATGCAACTGACGATGAAGGGTATCGTGTTTATATGGTTTTGACGGAAGTCTTTAAAAAAGAGTTATGCCTTGGCTTTGACCCTAAAATGGTTATTCAGGTATTGCTAAATGAAGGCTGGTTAAGATTATCGCCTGATGGATTACCTACTCATAAACCTAGGATTAGAGGGGTAGGTACACCAAGAGTCTATAAATTCACTGATAAAATCTAGGGTGGTGAGTAAATTGGTCATTAAAATTGTCCCATAAATTTTAACGCTTGGGACAATTTGGGACAGCGTGAATCCAGTACTAATGCGCTGTCCCAAGTGTCCCAGTTGTCCCAGCCAATTTTACATCTTTAAGATACAACCATAACGTGTTACGCGATTTTATTCCCATCTCATCTTGTAGCAACAAGTAAGTTTTATAGTTACCATACTCAGTCAGCAAGCTTGTATACATTTGCTGCGCATACAAATAACGCCAGCTTTTAGCGCTGGATAGGCGATGTTTGGCTAAAGCACTACGCCATCTTAAGCGGATTTCTTCATAAGGAATGATGTTTATAAGATTATCAAGTCTGCCAAGTAACTGGTTAAAAAAATTTAACAGGGAACGTTGAGTTATTGTTCGAATAGGGATGGTTCGATCTCTGGAATTAAAAGCAATGTCTCTAGTAATCCAGAGTTGATTATCTTGTATATGAATGGCAGGTTTTAGAGTAATGGCTTCACGAAAGGTTAAACCAAATTCTACTTGCAACGCCATAATGATTCGAGCGTATGGATCGGTAATTGATTGCCAAATATCTGCTTTAACAATTAACTTGCGCTTTTTGCGTTTAATAGGACGTATTAAGTTAAGCGCTTTGTTATCAATATTGCCAACAGGAGACTCGCACATGGTCAAGAAACGACGAATGATGGTCATATAGCGCATGATTGTAACCGGATTAATCTTGCGCTTTTTCCAATAAGAAACTAGTTCGGTAATCTGTTGCGTGTTTAGAGCTTGCCAAGAAGGTGGTACTTGCCGAATAGCAAATAAATCATCAATCATTTTATGAATGACATAAGCACGATGCTTGCGATAAAGGTATTTACCTTGTCTATCTAATTTAATTTGTTGATTAGCGAATTGTCTCAATGACTGGGTACGCATAGTTCACCTGCAAAAGGACTTTATCAATAGTGTTTGCCCTGAGCGCTGTTTAGTGTTGGTCGAGCAGCTCACTTCGCTAGTGAAACTTGGCATAGCCGTAAAGCTCGAAGTAGGGGGCAAAGCAATCGTTATAAGGCAAACGATATGGCCATAGATAATTTTCTTTTCTGTGATTTCCTCATTAATGTAAGTAAAAAGATTAGATAAAACGAAAGTGCTTTATCCGCCATCCATTTCATAGTGAACAATGAATTAGCTCTATCGAACGACAGAGTTCCTTTAAGGCTTCCCGACTAAACGTCCAACCATGAAGTTAGGGAATAAGCATGGTTTTAGTATAAGACGCTTAAGCGTTTCACCGGATTTCCACCGGCTCATCAGTCATACTTCATTTAGAAAATTAACAAAGTGAAGATCTTGGTGCAAGAGGTTTGGTAGGGATTTTTTGTCCTATCTTATTTGGTGCGTTAGGACAGAGGCCATTTTGGATAGGTGTTATCTAACTAGATTAGTTGAGAAATCCTGCGTCACTGCATATAAATTGCAGTGACGCAGAGCGTGATAAAATAACATCAAATCAAATCTAAATTAAAAGGGAACATTTATGAATGCTGCACAAAAATAATGTTGTAGATGGCCGTTGCTATAATTGACAAGTATCTTTGTTATGAAAGTATACAACTGCATCAGAGTGACTTATTAAGTTACGTTAAACAGAATTCAAATCCAAAAAATTAATGGGAAAAACCTCAATAATGCTTTTATTTCTGACAATAGTGTAATCAAAGGTTATCATCAACTTTTTCTTAAGCTCTAATTGCATTAACTTAGCAGATATTCCTGAATAATTATCATATTGTTCCAAAACTTCAGGTAAAATAAAAAGAATATTTGGATTAGCATGGGATGGCTTAGTAATTATTAGCTCCTGTGAATCTAGAGCGAATTTTCTATTTCCAGACTCTATACGCTTTTTAAGCCATTTTAAAAATTTGGGAACATGTTTCTTAACCTTTTTAGTTTTTTTTGAATTTTTTTTATGATTAGTTGAAATAAATTCAGAATGGTGGGAACTATATTTTTTATTTTCTTTCATATTACTTATCCTAAAAAAATTAAAAAATAGGCTGGTTGGTATTTCCAGTTGATTTATTATCAACAGCAGCTAATATTTTTAATTCATGCTTTACTTTCCGCGATAATGTTAAAATCAATCTTAGTTCTTTTTTTCTGGTTTAGGTAAATCCCTTTCCATATCTCATACTCCTAATTATTTACAAATGTATTCTGGTTCATTAAAGAAGGTGCATTACATCATTGATTAACATTAGATAGTAGAAGATAATCTTCGCGACTTTATATATATTAAAATATTTATGTATTTTTTATATGATAAAAAAATTGTGTAAATAGTTTGCAGGATAGGATAATGATGGATATAGATGATATACAAGGTTTAGTTAAAGTTTGCTGGGATGATGTACGTGACCGTGTTGCAAAAATTGAACCGTTGTTTACAAAACATGTTGATAATTTATCTCCCGATAAATCATTTCCAATCTATTTAGCTTACTATCCTTATGGAGCTATAGAAGCTGATACACAAAGTTCGCTCTTTCCTAAACAAGATGGTAGTTTTTATCGATTAACAGATAGTGATGTCCCTAAAGATATATATAAAAATCTTAGCTATAGTATAAACAATGCACCACTCGGCATGGTACTTGACAAGCAATTAGAACTCTTCATTGATCTTAAAAAGGAAGGAATTACGATACCTTGGCTTGTTTATACACCAGGCATGTTTTTTCCTTTTTCTGCAATCCTTAGTATCAAATATCATCGTACATATGCACCAAATGGTATTTTATCTTCTACAGCAGGCGCGCGCTCTGTCTTTATGTTGCCTAATATTGGCTCAACAAGTCATCACTCTACTCTTCAACGAGATTTAAATATAAAAAGTTCTACGCCTAAATCACTTTATGATCATTGGCATATATTTAAGGAAATTACGGCAAAATCTAATTGGCGCTGTTGCGTTATGTATTTTTCTGAAAAATGGGTAACAAAATTACACGCCGAAAGTTCATGGATAACGTTAAAAAATTATTTACATGAACTTGCATGGAAGCATTATGAATATGAAAGAAACCGCGTCTATTACGATATGACATTCTCCATGATTCAAAAAAAGAGAAATTTAAAACCAAATCCTTATTTGGCTGATACCGCAAGACATCTTTTTGCAACTGCAATTGGCGCAGCCCCTGGCTTTGTTCCTGCGCTAAATGAAGACGCTCTTCCTTTAGGAGATATTCAAAATGCTTATACAGGGTCCTATGGTTTGAAGAAATATTTTCCTACAGTCATGCGGCCCTCTCATTTCATATTTGAAAAAGATAAATTGCCAATATACTACTCGCTGCAAAATCCTTCTACACATATTTTTTCACCTAAATCTCGCGAAGTAACTAATATGCTTCTGGAGCTGCGTGAACTAGAAAATATTATGCGTATTTTTTCTGAGGAATTATCAAAAGATAAGGCTAAATGCAGCGACACGATTTTAGGAGAAATCGCAAAGCATGTTGAATTTACCTATTATCACTGCAAGCCAGATAGATATGGCGTTGTCCGCATGACAGATGAGATTATTAAAATAGACAAACGATTTACGTCTATTCCTAAAAAATACAAAAAGCCGGGCGCGGAATTTTCAAGTGACGCACCATTCTTGCGTGGATGCGTGAGCATTAATCGAAAATAGTCTCAGGGAGGTGAGTTGATCACTCGCCTTTCTGTCTATCGCAATACAAGGACGGATTTGTTTGTATCTCTTGAGAGAGATATACAGAAAATTAAACACACCACGCCGATAATGAGACTTAAATACCACATTGAGTTACTTCCAATTTTGACATACATGAATCCGCCAATTGTTGGACCAACAACCGTACTAATTGCATAGGTTGACTGGAACATTCCCATACTCTGCCCTTTTTTTAATTTGTTGCCATTTTCATAACACAATAACTGTACTGTTGGAATAAACAACATTTCTCCTGTCGTCCAAATGAAGCAGGATATCATGGCCAATGCAAAGGTTGACGAAAGGGTTAAAATAAACATCCCTAAGCCCATTAAAAATGCGCCTAAACCCATAATCAAAACAGTATTAAAATGACCATAGTAATTTGATAGTGGCGTCTGAAATAAAACAATGATGATGGTATCTAAGATAAATAAAATACTTACTGCTTTTGTAGCTAGATCAGGGAAGGCATCTTTTACATATACAGGATAAGTGGAGCCCAGTTGAGCAATAATCATTCCCACAAAAAAAGTCGCTAGTAATGCTAAGGCTAAAATTTTTTTTTTTGGAATGTTTGAATTCAAACCATTTTGAAATTTTCCCTGAGAGCCATCTTTTGGTGATTGCATGAATGATTTATGAAAGAAAATCAGATAAATTGCTGAAAAAATTAATATTGAACTTGCCAAATAAAAAATACTTGTATAGCCATATGAGGCCATCAAGCCCACAACAATTCCTGAAATACCTAATCCTAAATTTGAAGCTGCATGTGAAATATTAATTGCTTTAAGACGTATTCGTTTCTCTTCATAACAATGACTCAACATCGATACATTATTTGCTGTTTTAAAACTATAATTTGAAAATCCTAATATAAATAATATTGTAATTAACCACTCAAAGGTATGAAACCAAGCGAGAGAAAAGAAAGCGACGCATTGTAAAATCAAACTGAGTATGGTTAATTTTCTTGGTAAGTATCTATCACATGATTTACCAGATACAATTCCACCAACTACTGTCCCTATTCCATAGCTAGACATAAGTAATCCAACTATTATCATATTAAAATGCAATTCATCTACAAAATATAACGATAGAAAAAAACAAACACCAACTGACATTGCATTTAATAAATTAAAAAAAATATCTATCCAGCATGCGCTTGGAACACCTCGGTAATTAGAATAATAGGTTTGTCCTACTGATTTGAATAATTTAATCATGACTTTCCTTAGTATTTTTTATTTCTTACAGAGTTATATTTAATCTTCTTACAAATTCATAATCGCACTCAGTTTTGCCAGCTGGTTTTATATACAATGTACAGGTAGATGAAAGAATAGCATCGGGTAATTGCTGTAATGGTATTGTCAATACATTTGGCTTAAGTCCTGGATATTGTGCAGCCTCATAGACAATAACATCGTGATAGGAAGGATAAAATTCTGTGAGATATGCGCGTAAGTGATGTAACCCTACAGTATCTTTAGGCTTCTCGTGATCTTGAATTCCTATTACATCAGGCTGCCACAAAATAAGATGGCTATTAGGGTCAAATTTTCGGCGATGTAAAAGAAAATCCGTTGCTTCAAATGACTGACACCCACATGTTCCAGGGTCAATTAATAAATCTGCAAATAAACAATCTTCTGCAGAAATACCAGGCAGTATTTTTGCATCATATCCTTGCGCGATAGCAATTAGGACTGCATCTAATGCAGGCTTAGCAAATACAGTCGGATGCCCATATAATGCTACGCAAATGTGTTTTGAATCAATCAAATGAGAAAGTATATAGTCAGTGATAGCCGTGTAAGAATCTAGTCTTTGAGGATGTTTGAAATATAGATCATCAAGGGACTCACTGTTTTTATTAGCTTGATTAATCCATTGCTTAAGCGCAGGATCATTTACTAAATATAATACCTTATCCGACTTTTCAATATATACTTTTGCTTCTAATGTCATTTGAGATAAAAATTTAATACCAGTACCTACCACCGTTAGTGATGATTTTTTCATAAAATAAACAAAGCATCTTTAACAATGAAAAATAGTATTCTTATTAGCAAGCCTTTCCTCATCACCTAGCAATGCTTTAAGAACGGTTTGATTATTAGAATAATATGCATTTTGTACATCTAAAGATTGATTTTTTAAAATCTCATTGATGTCAATATCATAATCAGTTTTTGTGGCTAGAGACTCAAGCCAAGCTATATTGTGCATTACTAAACTCCAGTGCAATATTTAATCATTATTTATATTGGGACAAATTATACAGATATATCTTTTTAAATACACTTCTGCGGAGGATAAAAATACTAAAAGATAAGGTTCCTGGAGCGCTTACGATGATATATCTGTTAGCTTATTTGAGGCCATAAAAGAATACTGTCGAGAAAAGTTTTCTTAGAAAGATCCATCAAACTTCGACACATATTCGACACGTAAAATTTAAAACTTGAAGGTATTTTCATAGAAGCCATATGAGATATGGCTCCCCGGGACGGGCTCGAACCGCCGACCTAATGATTAACAGTCATCCGCTCTACCGACTGAGCTACCGGGGAATGAGGCGGAATCTTAAATCGATTCCGCTTATGGGTCAAGTGAATTATGGTTAATTTTACTTTTTTTTTATTGCTGGCAGAAATGCTGTAAGCGATCCATTGCTTTTTGTAAATTTTCTTGGCTAGTGGCGAAGGATAAGCGGATGCATCCTTCGTTACCGAATGCTGAGCCAGGTACGAGTGCTACGCCATCTTCTTGTAAGAGTTTTTCGGCAAATTCGATGTCATTTGCAAAGCCTCGTTTTTCAATAATCTGTTGCACACTAGGAAAAATATAGAATGTACCATCGGCAGGGATTACTTCAATGCCAGGAATATTAGAGAGGCGATCGACAACATAGTCGTGACGTTGTTTAAATGCTTTAACCATTTCTTGTACCGTCTCCTGTCCACTATTTAAAGCAGCCACTGCGGCGCGTTGTGCAATAGAACAAGGATTAGACGTTGATTGTGATTGTACTGTTTTCATGGCATTGATGAGTAATGCTGGGCCTGCAGCATAACCAATACGCCAACCTGTCATTGCATACGCTTTAGAAACACCATTAAGTACAATTGTTCGCTCATAAAGTTCAGGACAAGCATTTAAGATGTTGGCAAAGGGCTTTGACCAGATAATATGTTCATACATATCATCAGTAGCAATGAGGACGTGCGGATGCTTTTTCAATACCTCAGCAAGTGCTTGCAATTCAGCTATACTATAAGCTACGCCAGATGGGTTAGAAGGGCTGTTTAGGAACAATAGCTTGGTTTTAGGGGTAATCGCTTGGTCAAGTTGTTCAGGGCTTATCTTATAGTGATTTGCGGGAGTAGAAGGTATAATAACCGGTACGCCTGCAGCTAGCAAAACGATATCTGGGTAAGAAACCCAATAAGGAGCGGGAATAATAACTTCATCACCCTCATTAATGAGAGCTTGACAAAGGTTATATACACTTTGCTTACCGCCCACGGAAACAAGAATTTGATTGAGTTGATAATCAAAATCATTGTCACGCTTAAATTTATCACGGATAGCTTGTTTTAATTCAGGAATACCATCAACTGCGGTGTATTTGGTATAGCCTGCGGCGATAGCGGCAACAGCAGCTGCTTTTATATGTTCGGGTGTATCAAAATCAGGTTCACCAGTCCCTAAATTAATAATATCAAGCCCTTGAGCTTGCATTTGAGTAGCTTTTGCTGCTACAGCTAAGGTGGGAGAGGGTTTTACTTGCTGCACGCGATTAGCTAGTGCAATGTACATATTAAAGCTCCTATTTACAATTGATTCATGCAATTTCAAATCAAATTAGGTTAGAGTTGAAATGAAAAAAGTATTTAAAATTTATTCAAATTATAAACCAGCAGGCGATCAGCCTACAGCAATTGCTTCATTAATTGATGGCTTAGAATCAGGTTTAGCTCGACAGATTCTCTTAGGAGTAACTGGTTCCGGCAAAACTTATACCATTGCACATGTTATCCAGGCAATGAAAAGACCTACGTTGATTATGGCACCTAATAAAACCCTAGCTGCCCAGCTATATGGTGAATTTAAGTCCTTTTTCCCCGATAACGCTGTCGAATACTTTGTTTCGTATTACGATTATTATCAGCCCGAAGCGTATGTTCCCTCCTCTGACATGTTCATTGAAAAAGATGCCTCTATTAATGAGCACATTGAACAAATGCGTTTATCAGCAACGAAAGCCCTTATTGAACGTAAAGATGCCATTGTTGTCGCGACTGTATCTGCTATTTACGGCTTGGGCGATCCTGATTCATATTTGCGTATGTTATTACATCTATCGCGTGGAGAACAATGTAACCAGCGTAAAATTTTACAAAGACTCGCTGAAATGCAATATACCCGCAATCTACAATTTTTAGAACGAGGGCAATTTCGGGTTCATGGCGATGTCATTGATGTTTTTCCTGCTGATTCTGAAAAAGAAGCCATTCGCATTGAATTATTTGATGACTATGTAGAAAATTTAGCGAGCTTTGATCCCTTAACTGGGGAAGTCATACACCGCTTGCCACGAGTTACGGTATTCCCTAAAACCCATTACGTAACACCACGTGAAAAACTATTACAAACCGTTGAGTTAGTTAAAACGGAATTACGTGATTGTGTGAACCAATTTACTGCACAAAATAAATTAGTAGAAGCCCAACGTCTACAACAGCGTACCTGCTTTGATATTGAAATGATGCTAGAGCTAGGCTATTGCTCAGGCATAGAAAACTATTCACGCTACCTCTCTGGACGACAACAAGGCGAAGCACCGCCGACTCTCTTTGATTACCTACCGCCTGAAGCGTTATTAATTATCGATGAATCGCATGTCACCGTACCGCAAATTGGTGGCATGTATCGTGGTGATCGCTCTCGTAAAGAAACCTTAGTCAATTACGGCTTTCGCCTGCCATCTGCCTTAGACAATCGACCTTTGCGTTTTGAAGAATTTGAAGACCGTTCACCCCAAACAATTTATGTTTCAGCAACACCTGGGCCTTATGAGTTACAACATGCCGATAATGTTGCAGAGCAAGTTGTAAGACCTACAGGTTTAGTGGATCCGGACGTAATCATACGGCCGGTAAAAAATCAAGTGGATGACTTGTTATCGGAAATACGATTAGTAACTAGTCAAAATCATCGGGTTTTAGTAACAACCTTAACCAAGCGCATGGCAGAAGATTTAACGGATTACCTAGGCGAACATGGTATAAAAGTTCGCTATTTACATGCTGATATTGATACGGTTGAGCGCGTAGAAATTATTCGTGATTTACGCTTAGGCGAATTTGATGTGGTCGTAGGCATTAACTTATTACGTGAAGGTCTAGACATGCCAGAAGTTGCTTTAGTTGCCATTTTAGATGCCGATAAAGAAGGCTTTTTACGCTCTGATCGCTCTTTAATCCAAACTATAGGCCGCGCTGCTCGTAATATTAAAGGGCGAGCTATTTTATACGCGGATAAAATAACTGGTTCAATTCAACGCGCTTTAGATGAAACAGAAAGGCGCCGTAATAAACAAATTGCCTTTAATCACGAGCATGGCATTACGCCACAAACTATTAATAAAGCAGTACAAGATATCATGGAAGGCGCTTACAGCAGTGGTAAACGCAAAAATCAAGTAGCAGAATCTCAGCCAATTTATAAAACAATGACAACAGAGCAGTTGGCAAAACAAATAAAACAGCTAGAAAAGCAAATGCATACGCATGCAGAAAACATGGAGTTTGAAATGGCTGCTAAAGTACGCGATCAATTATTAGCTTATAAGGATCAGTTGAAGGATTTTAGATAAAACAGTTACCGACAGTATGAGATTTGAACCCTGAGGTTCAGGTGGGCAGCGAATGAGTTAGTTCAGGCTTCCCGCTTCAGGGCGGGCTTGCACAACGCTAACTACAGAATGCTTCCCTAACTATACGTGTTGGTTCAGAAATCTACTACTGTCGGTTAATTGGAGTATAGCAGCCCATATGAGACATGGCTATTAAATTTACAGTTAAAAAAATGAAAAGAAAGCAGATATTAACGTTACAGGTGGGTCTATTCAGATTCCAAATCCTAGGCTTTAGAATTTTATTTAAAAAATCTGATTTATTATTACCTGGCTAGGGCGTATTGATATCTCATTGATTTGCTTACGTGCCATGACTTAACACCATCAAGTGAACCACAATATTTAAGAAAAATGGAGATAGAAATGGATACCGTGGTCAAGCCCTGATTGTTCCCCACAAAATTGCCTATAACTAACTGTTTATCTATAGAAATATAACCTATCCCTACGTACCGCGCTTTATGCGCGGTATCCAAAAACATTTATCTAAGCACAAAATGGTCCTGCTTAAGATAAGCCATCGTTCTAGATACCGCGCATAAAGCGCGGTACGTAGAGGGTATGGTTATATTTGCCGCGAAAGGTAGTCTAGGTGCAGGTCCGCAGGGCCGAAACCCGGGTTTCACTTTGTTTCACCCAGGCTACCTCTTCGGCTCATTTTATGAGTAATTTTGTGGGGAACAATCAGGGTCAAGCCACGGTATTTCGGACTAAGGTTATTGATTGAATTAATTCTATTATAATTAACCTTCCGTTTGGGGCTCTGCGAATGGATTGCCATTCACCACTTGATTTATTTTATTCTCTAACGAATTAATAAATTGGGTTACTTGATGGCGCTGCTGTTCTTGCTGTTTTTGGCAAGAGATAAGCTCATGGCTTATATGCAGTGAAGCAAGAACTAAGTTTTGGAAATCATCAAGCTGTTTGAATTTTTTTTTATTTTGCAGCAATTGCTCATTTAATTTCGCTGCAGCCTTCTGTAAATTAGCGGTTTCATGTTCGGGACACTTAATGTCATAATTTTTATTTAATAATTTGATTGTACAAGATTTTGACGCTGTCATAATAGTTTTGCCTTAAGCTGTGTATGTCAAAAGTACTTTAGTTAATTGGTATTAATTTAGTGAAACAAACAGAGTTGTTTTACTAACGTAAGTGCTATTCTTTAAATAGTAACAATTTTGGCTTGTTCCGACAATTAAGCTATTATTAGTTATTTATTTTGTGAGTATCAATATGCCCATTGAGAGTAATCTTGAATGTTTACCTAGCTACCAAGATTTTGCTGATAGAATAGCAATTTTATCTTTACCCATATCAAGCAGTGAGTTACATGGGGTTATGTGCGGTTATTTATGTGCTGGTTCATCCAGCAAGGCCGAGACTTACTTGCAAGCCTTGACATTAAAAGCCAAGAAAGATGAGCTTACGAGAACAGCAGCACTTGCTATCTTTGATACTTATGTCATTACTCAACAACAAATTAATAATTTTGATTTTACCTTCCAATTATTATTACCCGCTGAAAACGCACCCCTTATCGACCGAGCACAAGCCTTTAGCCAATGGTGTGAAGGTTTTACTCAAGGTATTACCTTATCTGGTGTAAATTATGAATTATTAGAAGAAGACGAATCACGTGAGGCTTTGCAACATATTGTTGAATTTGCTCAACTTGATTATGACTCCTTAAGTATCAATGAAGATGATGAAAAAGCACTGATGGAAATAAGTGAATATACCCGCATGGCTGTCTTGCGCTTAAGTGCAGATTTGCATACCCTGCATACTAATGATAGTGCTAAACACTAACAAGGATTTTTCATGATTACCCAAGAAGAATATCATCAGCGCCGCTGCCAACTAGCAAAGCAATTGCCCGAAGGCTCCGTTGCCATTGTTGCATCAGGTCAAGAGGCTTTTCGTAATGGTGATAGTCATTATCGCTTTCGGCAAGCTAGTAACTTTTATTACCTAACTGGCTTTAATGAACCAGATGCTGTATTGATTCTTTTTGCAGGCAGCCAAGGCGAAAGCTTGCTATTTAATCAGCCACGTCAACCTGAGGCAGAACAATGGACTGGTAAGCGCTTAGGGCAAGAAGGTGCTTGCCAACATTTAAATGTCAAGCAAGCCTTCCCTATTGATTCATTTAAAACGCAATTGCCCGAGTTATTAGCCAATAAAACCGCTCTATATTATGAAATAGGCCGAAATATGGCTTTTGATAGATTAATTTTACAAACGATAAAAGAGTTAAAATCGCAGGTTAGGCGTGGCATAAAGCCACCAGAAGGGTTATATGATATTGATCCATTAATTGGTGAAATGCGCTTATTTAAAAGCGAGGCTGAAATAGCCGTCATGCGTAAGGCTGCTGAAATTTCAATAGCAGCACACAAACGCGCCATGCGAGCTTGCCGGTCTCTTGAGAACGAGTATGAGTTAGAAGCAGAATTAATTTATGAATTTAGCCGACAAGGCTGCCCGAATGTTGCTTATACTCCCATTGTAGGCAGTGGCGAGAATGCTTGTATTTTACATTATATAGACAATAACCAACCGCTTAAACGCGGTGAGCTCGTTTTAATTGATTCCGGCTGTGAATTTGAAAATTACGCTGCCGATATTACTCGCACTTTTCCAATCAATGGCACATTTAGTGAGCCACAACGCGCTATTTATAACTTAGTTTTAAAAGCCCAAAAAGCAGGTATTCGATGTGTTAAACCAGGCGCTGCTTGGAATACTATTCAAGAAACAATAGTACATGTTTTAACCACCGGCTTGTGTGAATTAGGTATATTGGTTGGGGATGTTGATGAGTTAATCACTAATGGCGCATATAAACCATTCTATATGCATAATTCAGGGCACTGGCTAGGCTTAGATGTACATGATAGCGGGCAATATAAAATCGATAATCAATGGCGTACATTACAGCCAGGCATGGTGTTAACGGTTGAGCCTGGTTTATATATTAGTGCCAATCTTCCAAACGTAGATGAAAAATGGTGGAACATTGGTGTGCGTATTGAAGATGATATTTTAGTAACCGAGGATGGGAACTATAATTTAACTGGCGCCCTGCCAGTCGATATTGCAGAGATTGAGGCCTTAATGCGTGAATGAACAACAAGTAGATATTTTAATTGTCGGCGGTGGACTGATCGGAACAGCACTGCACTTAGCATTAACGGGCAAAGGCCTTAATACGTTATTAATTGAGACTTTTCCTCTTTCTGATAAAGTTAATTCTAATTTTGATGCACGTACACTTGCCTTATCGCCTGCAAGCATGCGTATCTTACAAATGTTAGAAATTTGGCCTCTACTCGCGGCTGAAGCGAGCCCTATTTACACTATTTATGCCTCAGAGCAAGGCCGCTTTGGTAAAGCAACGTTGCAACGGTCAAATGGTCAGCCATTAGGCTATGTGATTGAAATGCAACATATTAACCGGGCTTTTTCTCAATTAGTGGACCATAAAAAGATATTAGCACCAGCAGAATTAATAGCACTTGATAAACAAAATAACTTGGCAACAATACAGCACAATACGCAAAAATTAACGCTCAAAGCAAAACTCATTATCGCAGCCGATGGCGCTCACTCCAAAGTGCGCCAATTAGCTGGCTTAGATAAGGCGGTTAATGTTAAAGATTATGCCCAGCATGCGCTTGTTGCGAATATTGGCTTAGCTCGTCCACATGGTAATTGTGCCTATGAACGATTTACGCAATTTGGCCCTTTAGCCATGTTACCCATGACTAAGCAACGTATGGCACTGGTTTGGGCGCTAAGCCCTATAGAGGCAAATCGACTTCATGCGTTGGCCGATGCTGAATTTTTAAGTCAGTTGCAAATGGTATTTGGCTATAAGCTAGGTAAATTTAATCAAGTAGGGCAAAAAGTTATTTACCCTTTAAAACAAGTTATCATGCCAACACCTATTGCCTGGCCGCTTGTATTTATTGGTAACGCAGCTCATACCCTGCATCCGGTTGCTGGCCAAGGGTTTAATTTAGGCTTGCGTGATGTAGCAACATTAGCTCAATGTATTGTTCAATATGGCTTAAGCAGTGAGATGCTTATTCAATATCAAAGCATGCGTAATTACGATCAATATGTGATTTCTAAATTTACTCATGGTTTAGTAGAATTATTTACATCGAAATTACCTGGGCTAGGTTTTTTGCGCAGCCTAGGCTTGTCTTTGTTTGACAACAGTGGTCATTTAAAGAAAATTCTAACCCATCATACGCGTGGTTTTGCAGGCATTATTCCTGATTTAGTTTGCGGTATTGATTTATAATTTTGGGGGAAAAATGGAGGCGCATCAGTTTGAAGTCATTATTGCTGGTGGAGGCATTGTTGGCCTAACTGCTGCATTAGCTATGGCAAGGCGTGATTTTCATGTTGCACTCATTGATGCAAGTGACTTAAAAATAAAGTCTCTAGAAAACCCTGATCTACGTGTCTATGCGGTTAACCATGCCTCACAATGTTTATTAAAACAATTAGGGGCTTGGGATAGGCTTGATAAAAGTCGTATCTCACCCTATCGACATATGCATGTTTGGGATGCAACTACGCAAGCTTGTATTGATTTTGATGCGCGCCTAATTGCAAATACCAATTTAGGAGCCATTATAGAAGAAGCTGTGATCAAAAACGCTCTTCTAGAATGTTTAGCATCTGAAAACAATGTCACTGTATTTTCTAATCACCGAATTACAAACCTCACTCGTATGACACAAGGCTTGACTGTTGCTAGCCAGCAACAAACCTGGAACACCCGTTTATTGCTGGTAACCGATGGTGGAAATTCTCCTATCCGTAACATGCTAAATGTACCTGTCACTAGCTGGCCCTATCATCAACATGCGTTAGTTGCGACTGTACAAACTGAAAAAAAACACCAAAAAACAGCGTATCAAGTCTTTAACCGTGATGGCCCATTGGCATTTTTACCCTTAGCTAATGAGACTTGCTCTATTGTTTGGTCAACTACCCCAAGCCATGTTAATCACTTAATGTCTTTATCACCAGATAAATTCGAGCAAGCGCTCAGTGAAGCTTTTGCCTATAAATTAGGACAAGTCAATTTACTAAGCGAGCGCCATCAATTTCCCCTGGTTATGCGACATGCTAAACAATATGTAGGAGAAAATTGGTTACTGATGGGGGATGCAGCGCATACCATTCATCCGTTGGCCGGATTAGGATTAAATGTTGGTTTAGCAGATGTTACTACGTGGTTAAACTGTTTAGATAAAACGTCAAATAAAAATTTTTCTAAAAGTAAGATGGCTTCCTACCAAAGACAACGTAAACACGCAGTATGGCAAGTCATTACTTTAATGGGTGGGTTAAAAACGCTCTTTGCAAACCCTTTACCGCCTATAATTGCACTGCGCAAGTTAGGGCTTAATGCATGTAACCAACTTACTCCTTTAAAACGTATGTTGATTGAGCAAGCTGTTGGGCAAGAATTGAACTAAGAGGCGCCCAATGATAGTTCGACTTTAGTAAAAACGCGCCAGAACCGCTCGTCTTGGCCAATAGGCATTGTTGCGTGAATAGGATAAGTGATCAAAACGACCTTGTAGCCTGGATGAAATAAAGTGAAACCCAGGTTACGGTCCTATGGGCCTGCGCCTGAGCTACGTTAATTTATCCACGCAACAATAATGCCGTCCGCAAAGAGGAGCAAAGGGATTAAAGCAAATGGCGGCCTCTAGACAAAGAAGAAAAGGATCGTAATGACAGTTTTCCTAAGCTTAGATACGCGCTGGTAAAATACAGAATCATTTGCCTTTGCGAGCGAAGTAATAAACCAGCTCAAACGATGAACAAGCTTCATTCGGGAGCACCCATGTTTATATAGACAAAACGAAGCTAGCTAACGTCGATTTACTTCTAAAATAAAATGGGCCTTATTAATTTTTAATATTTTTTATTCTTGGCGCTTCATTGCGTCGAAAAACTCTACATTTGTTTTGTGATTTTTCATTCTTTCAAGTAAAAATTCAATCGCATCACACTCATCCATAGATTGAAGTATTTTACGTAAAATCCAAGTACGTTGCAGGTCTTCAGGCGAAAGTAAAAGATCTTCACGGCGTGTACCTGAGCGATTAATATTAATTGCGGGGAATACTCGGCGTTCAGCGATACTTCGGCTTAGATGAATTTCCATATTACCTGTGCCTTTAAATTCTTCGTAAATAACTTCATCCATTTTAGAGCCAGTATCGACAAGGGCAGTCGCAATGATTGTTAAACTACCACCTTCTTCGATATTACGAGCTGCACCATAAAGGCGTTTTGGCCGTTGTAAGGCATTAGCATCAACACCACCCGTTAATACCTTACCTGAGGAAGGAATAACTGTATTGTAAGCGCGGGCAAGCCGGGTAATAGAATCTAAAAGAATGACTACATCACGCTTGTGTTCAACTAGACGCTTTGCCTTTTCTATAACCATTTCTGCAACTTGCACATGGCGATTAGCAGGCTCGTCAAATGTACTAGCAACCACTTCACCTTTTACTGAGCGTTGCATTTCCGTTACTTCTTCAGGACGTTCATCAATAAGAAGCACAATTAAATGACAATCAGGATAACTTTTTTCAATTGAATGGGCTAAGTTTTGTAGCATTAATGTTTTACCAGCTTTCGGTGGCGAAACAATTAATCCGCGTTGGCCTCGACCAAAGGGTGCGCACAAATCCACTACACGAGCTGTTAAGTCTTCTGTACTGCCATTACCTTGCTCCATCACTAAGCGTTCTGTAGCAAACAGTGGCGTTAAATTTTCAAATAGAATTTTGCGTTTGGTGCTGTCTGGCGCATCAAAATTAATTTGATCAACCTTTAACAAAGCAAAATAACGTTCATTATCTTTTGGCGGACGAATTTTACCATAGACTGTGTCACCCGTCCTAAGTCCAAAACGGCGAATTTGACTAGGTGATACATAGGTGTCATCAGGGCCTGCTAAGTACGAGTCGTCCTCAGAGCGTAAAAAACCAAAACCATCAGGTAATACTTCTAAAACACCTCCACCTAAAATATCCTCACCTTTACTAGCGTGTGTTTTTAGAATAGCAAATAAAATATCTTGTTTACGTTTGCTGGAAGTATTTTCAACTCCCATTTCCTGAGCTATGTTAACAAGATCGGCAATAGGTAATTGCTTAAGTTCTCTAAGATTCATACTACTCACTTGATGTATTGTTGTCTGTTTAAACGAAATGGGATTCCGAGATAATTTAATTAGGAAGATCGGCGTGGAAAGTTGTCGTCAACAGGCTTCATTGCCAAGCTAGTTACCAAATGTATTGGCCTATTTATTAGCAGTAATATCATAAAGAAGTAACTTAAGATTGCCGGCCTGTTGGAAACAGCCACATGATTAGCCTAACACAGCTTTTAAATGAGATCCAGTAATTTCAGATTACTTTTCTTAAGATCACCAAAATAAACAACCTAAAGACGCTACGTAAAATCCTATACTAAATATAGCCCAAAATTAGCTGATTATTAGTTTATAAGTTAAATTGTTGGCTATCCAATGCTAAAGGTGTTTGATAAAAATCGCATAAGCAAGCTCGAAACTGGCTTGCACGCTTAGGTAATCCTTCCAGGCAATAAGTCAATACTTGTTGATAGACGGCTTGCTTAAATGCATCTAAATCAATAGGCGCGCCATTTAAATTATCGATGCTAAATTGAAAGCGATAGCCTGCTGCTGTCGAAAGAATCCATTCTAATGCTTGCGGTTTAACCTCAACCTGTTGAAAAAGCGCCTGTTCTTCATACGTACGTCCATCTGGTACATACCAATACCCATAATCTACCAATCCACGCCGTGCTTTGCCAGCGATGAACCAATGAGCACATTCATGCAATGCACTACTAAAAAAACCATAAGCAAAATAAATAGCGTGAAAAGGACGATTTGCAGTAGCAGGCAAATATAAGGGCTCATTATCACCCTTTACTAGCTGGGTATTATATCTTTTAGCAAAACAAGCATTAAAGATGGTAATTAAATCTTGATAATGATGTTCCTTAATAATCAAAGTTACTTCACCTTCTAATTTAAGCTACTGCAATAACCGTGGCTTTACCGGTTTATCAATCGCTAAAGCCGGGCCAATATCCATTAATTTTTATTTAATGCCAACGTTTTGCGAGTATCGATAACTGAAGGCAATGAGACATTGTTAAATCTTTCATGAATTTTAGTAAATAAAAGAGGAAATACACCGTTGCCCGTCACGTTTGCTGCCGTTCCAAAGGGATCACAGATTAAATAAATCGCAGTGATTAAGCCAATCATATCGCTAGAAAATCCTAAATGGGCTTCTAAAATAGGCGCCACAACAATAATAACACCACCAGGTACCGCAGCGACGGCATATTTTGCTAATGCCGTATAAAAAGCAAACATAATAAATGTTTGCAACGAAGGCAGTGGAAGATTAAAAGTCAATAACGTTGCTAAGGCAAGAATTGGAATGCCAATTGCGCTGCCAACCGTGTGAATATTAATAATTGCTGGCACCAACATCTTTGCTTTTTCAGCATTATTTAAATTTTTCTCAGTTGACACCAAGAGAACAGGCATAGCTACTGCACTAGAAATAGTACTTAATCCAGTTAAAGTAGCGGGTAGTATATTCTTTAAATAAAAGATAAATTTTTTAAAATTGCATTGGCTTGCTATAAAATACCAACTGCCTAGATAAAGCCATTGAGTCGCAATAATTAAAATTAAAATAGGGCCGTATAAACTTAAAGAGGTATGCAACACCTGCTCATACTCGAGTTTAAATAAAAAGCCTAAAATAAATACCGGTAATAAAGGAATAAAGCCTTTCTTTAAAAAATTATTAGCCATTGTATTTAATACACTTGCCATGGTCTTAGACCAGGTCGTTGGCCGTAAAGAAAAGAAGATGCCAAAGAGAAAACCAATAAGCAAAGCGACATCATTAGGAATGAGTTTTTTTAAATGAAATTGCCAAGCCGGTAATAATTGTACCACGTTCGTTGTGGCGGGCGCTGTAAAATGAAAAAGGTTAAGGCCTATATAGCCTGACGAGTAACCAATCATTAAGGCTGTAAAGTTAGATACAAACACACAAGCAATTAATAAACAGACAAAAAAAACAGCGCCCTTCTGCAAATTAGACAGACAAGAAAAAACAAAACTAAAAATAATAAAGGGCATGAAAAACTCAAGTATCGTTTTCATACTTAAGCTAAGCGCATAACTTACAGATTTAATTTCAGTAGGTACATAAGAGCCAGCCAAGATAGGAAAAATTATTACAATCAACAACATACAAAGTAATTTAAATTTTTTTAAGTCAAACAGCATGTTATTCCTTTAATTTATTCTTAATGTAAAACGCGTAAAAACTACATGGATGTCTAGTTTTCGTCAATTAAAAATTAGTTTTTACTTACACAAGGGCATTAATTTTAAATCATTTTAATTTTAAAAGGAGCATGTTCGAGACTAGGTAAGTATGTAAATTGATAACACTAAGAAGGCAGCTGCAAATGATTAAATTGAATAAAAAATCTCCCTGCTTATTTAACAGGGAGATTTTCCTAGAATAGGTGAATTAACTATTGCTTTCAATAAAAGCACTTAATTGAGATTTAGACAATAATCCCATTTTGATCGCTTCAACTTGGCCATTTTTAAAGAGAATAAGTGTAGGGATACTCATCACGCCATATTGTGACGGTATTCTTGGGTTGTCATCGATGTTAAGCTTAGCAAACGTGATATTTTCACTATGATTTGCGGCGACTTCCTCTAAAATTGGTGTTAATGCACGACAAGGACCACACCATTCTGCCCAAAAATCAACTAATACAGGCTTGCTTGATTTAAGCACTTCTTCTTCAAAATTTGTGTCAGTAATAGTCTTGATGGTATTGCTCATTATGAAAACCTCACTAAATTAAAGTTGCTGTAGAACATTATAGATCACCACAAATCGCTTGCAACACACTTAGTGCAACTATTGCGGCAGTTTCGGTACGAAGAATACGCGGCCCGAGACTTAAGGGTAAAAATTGCTGTGCATCGAGGCAATCTAATTCATCCAAACTTAACCCGCCTTCAGGGCCAATAACTAATCCTATTTCAGCTAATTTTTGATCAAAACGACTCAGTGTTTTTTTACCAGTTGGGGATAAAACAAGCTTTAAAGCAGGTAGAGGGTTATCTAAATACTGCTTTAATGAAATGATTGGCAAAATAGGGGGAATTTTGTTGCGGCCAGATTGTTCACAAGCAGCTATCGCAATTGCCTGCCACTGTAGGCGTTTTTTCTCAAGCCGGGCAGCATCTAATTTTACGGCACAGCGCTCAGTTATAAGCGGTGTAATGCTAGCGACACCCAGCTCGACAGCTTTTTGTACCACCATCTCCATCCGCTCGCCCTTTGAAATTGCTTGGGCTAAGTGAATTGAGCAGGGCGATTCTCGATTTACTTCATGGCACGTTAGAATTTTTACCCATACTTTTTTTTTAGCCACACTGATAATTTCAGCATTGAATTCCTGATTATCACCGCAAAATAAGGTTAAATGCTGACCTGGCTGCATTCGTAAAACAACACCAACATGCTGCCCTGCCTCGCTACTTAATTCTATTAATTGACCTACTTGATAATAGCCTGGCTGATAGATACGTACTTCTCTCACTACTTGACCTATTTAAATAGAGTATTGTGCTTATGTTACCTGAATACTAGATAACAATTAATCTACTTTAATTTTCGTTGTAATCAGTTAAGTTTGTTAAGGTAAGCTAGTTATTCTTTTATCATAAATTTATAGTTTAAAATATATAGTTGACAAATTGAACATGACCTATTACCGTGAGCTCGCTTCATTCCTTAAATGGCTGTGAAACTAAAAGCTTAAATGGTAAAGAGTCAATGCGTTATACTGGAGAATTAATTACATGAGCACAACCCGTTTAGAATCCGATAGTATGGGCGAGATTGCTGTTGCAGCTGATCGTTATTGGGGTGCGCAAACTGAGCGCTCTTTACACCATTTTAATATTGGCCGTGATCTTATGCCTATTGAGGTAATCCATGCATTCGGCATTTTAAAAAAAGCAGCGGCCCTTACTAACGTTGAGTTAGGGAAACTACCTGAAGACAGAGCTAAACTAATTATCCAAGCAGCTGAAGAAGTCCATAAAGGCTTATTAGACGATCATTTTCCGTTACATGTTTGGCAGACCGGTAGTGGTACGCAATCAAATATGAATGTCAATGAGGTTATCGCCAATCGAGCCATTGAATTGGCTGGAGGTACGTTAGGTAGTAAAACACCTATTCATCCCAATGACATGGTTAATATGTCGCAGTCATCTAATGATACGTTCCCTACGGCAATGCACATAGCCGCGGCGTTGGCTGTTCATAATCATTTAATACCGGAAGTTCGTCGCCTACGTGATGCATTAGCGGCCAAACAAGATGAATTTAAAGACATTGTCAAAATTGGGCGTACACATTTGCAAGATGCCGTGCCACTTACGCTTGGGCAAGAATTTTCTGGTTATGTTGCTCAACTTGACGCATGCCTGCATTGGATTGAAAATGTTATACCACAATTGTTTGAATTAGCGATAGGTGGTACAGCCGTAGGAACAGGGCTAAATACTCATCCTCAGTTTGCTACTAAAGTAGCACAACACATTGCCACAATTACGGGCTTACCCTTTATTTCAGCCCCTAACAAATTTGCAGCGTTAGCATCACATGAGCCTTTAGTCATGGCACATGGTACCTTAAAAACGCTAGCTTGCGCTTTAATGAAAATTGCTAATGATGTACGCTGGCTTGGTTCTGGCCCACGTTGCGGCATTGGGGAATTAATTTTACCTGAGAATGAACCCGGCTCTTCTATTATGCCAGGTAAAGTTAATCCAACTCAATGCGAAGCCATGACCATGGTTTGTACGCAAGTACTGGGGAATGATACAACAGTTGGTATTGCTGGCAGCCAAGGAAACTTTGAACTGAATGTGTTTAAGCCGGTTATTATTTTTAACTTTTTACACTCTGTAAATCTTTTGGTAGATACTTGCCACTCATTTAGAGAATTTTGTGTAGAAGGCTTAGCCGCTCATCGAGAACAAATTGATTATTACCTGCAGCATTCGTTAATGTTAGTCACTGCATTAAATCAACATATTGGCTATGACAAAGCAGCAACAATCGCTAAAACAGCTCATCATGAAAACATTTCCTTACAAGAAGCGGCCATAAAGCTAGGCTTCTTAACTGCTGAGCAATTTAAAGAGTATGTTAACCCCAAAGATATGATTGCGCCGCGTTAATTAGTATTGATTTTAAGCTAGTTTATAAAGGTTGAGCTAAAGCTCAACTTCTATAAACTTAAGCTAAGTATCAATAGTATTAATTTGTCTGTAAATCACGTAAATAGCCACTTACCTGTTCAACGTTATTACTAAAAATCCACTCAATGCCGCGATTTAACTCGCGGTATAAGCAATTTTTAGAATCAATAAAACCAACACCTACTTTTTGCCGAGCTTTACGTAAATTGTGAATGTGATGCGCTTTTAATAATAGATAATGAGCTAAAACACCACCGTAGCTTTTCTCTATACTTACTTTACAAAAATGGGGAACATTATGATACAAAGGCACTAATAATAGAGATTCCCTAGGAAAATGTGTTTGTATTAACTGAAATAACGATTCGCTTAAGGAAAGCAAGTGGTAATCTTGACCAGGAGTAAGCGGTTTTAAAATTTCAATTAATGCGTCCACTTGAGAGAAAGGCGCTTTGATTTCAATGAATAAATGCATTTTCTTACCGTAACGTTCTACGATTTCGGCAAGACTTGGCAATAAGGGTGCTTCTTGACATAGCTGTTTATGTGTAAGTGCACTAATTGTTAAATTTTTTTTCCATAATCTTTTTAAGGTTGGATCATGGTTAACAACAATAATTTGATCAGAGGTCGCACGTACATCAAGCTCAATACCCCAACAGCCCAGTGCTAACGCCTTCGCAAAAGCAGCATCCGTATTTTCTAAGCAAGCATTTTGATTATTATGGGCACCGCGATGCGCAATTAGCCGCGCTTTATTGATGGCCTCTGTGGACGGTTTAGGTTGTGGTTTGCAAGCAAAATAAGTATCAACCCCTTTGCTAAGTAGATCAAGCAATATCATAACTTATTATTCCAACGGTAATTAATATAAATTCGCTACAAAAAATAGCTGATTTAATGGTTAATATAAATGAGCTACTTATTTATAACTATACTTTTTAAGAAAGAGTATGATAACGGTTGACAGTTTAACTGTTCTTCAGTAACGTACGCCAAATAATGCCGAGGTGGTGGAATTGGTAGACACGCTAGCTTCAGGTGCTAGTGGGGGCAACTCCGTGGAGGTTCGAGTCCTCTTCTCGGTACCATAAATTATTTACTTATCTAAATAAGTTGTGCCATAAGTAGCCTGTTTGCTTTGCAAACAGGCTACGACAATAGTTATTTAAGCTGTGATTATCTTACCTAATGCTTGTCCGTATTGAATCGTGTCACCTGCCTTTAAACCGTCAAGCCAGTGGACTTGTTGGCCATTAGCAAAAAGCAATACCACGGTTGATCCTAGCTTAAAGTAACCCATTTCGTCACCTTGATGTAAGACTTTAGGTTTATCAAGATAACTAAAATACTGCTGTTTTTTAGCACGCTGAAGGTCACCTAACCAACTTGTACCAATTGCTCCGACAATCGTTGCCCCAACGAGTACCATGGCCATAAGACCTGCCTCAGTATCATAAAAGGCAACTAATCGCTCATTACGGGCAAATAACTTACGCACAACACGAGCAGTTGTTGGTTGGACTGAAAATAATTTTCCTGGTAGGTAAACCATATGGCGCAACGTTGCAGTCATTGGCATATGCACGCGATGATAATCTTTAGGCGACAAGTACAAAGTCGCAAACCGCCCAGAAATAAATTGGTCGCTTAATTGTTTATCGCATGCTAAAAACTCTTCAACGGTATAATAGCGGCCTTTGGCCTGCAGAATCTGGCCTTTTTTAATTTCCCCTAATTCACTTATTACTCCATCAACAGGCGACACGATATCTGCCGCTGCTAAAGGCCTTTTACCTGGCTTTAATTGTCTAATAAAGAAGTCATTAAAGCAGGCGTAATTCAGTGGATTTTCTTCACAGGCATCACTCATTATTACGTCATATTTTTTTACAAAACGACGTATTAAATGATTTTTAATCATAGGGACTTTAACTGCCGCAAGCAAGCCTGCAAAATTAGTTAAGGTATGTTTTGGCGTAAGATACTGCGGTAAAGTTTTTAGGTAATCAGTAAACATAATTAACATCAATAAAAGTGTAACGCATCATAACCCGAAAAAAGTCTCCTTGTCATGTTTCATGCATTGCAGCCACTCATACGAAGTTTCTAAGATTAAATATTTACAATGGCAGCAATATATGGCTAATTAATAATAGACTAAAAAACTTAAGAAACTCAATAATAAGCTTCATCAAGAATATCAATCGCTTGATTGAGCCAGCTTATTGTCCCGCTTTTACAAATGAAAAGCAGATAACGAATTACTCTCATTACTCATTTAGTAAACTGTCTTAACTGATTTTGTTTAAAGGAAATTATATGCCCAATTAATATTAACAGGAGGTTTTTATGCGTGAGGGACATCATAAGTTAACATACCGCCCAATGCCAGCTCAATCACGATTTGGTCTTTTTGGCTGGCCCCTGCATCGTGAAAATTGCTATCTGCAAACTGAATTACAGTTTAGGCAGCGTATTCTTACTGCACGAGCAGCTAGCGGACTTGATCAAGAATTATTACAAACCAGTGACAGCTGGTTTTCTGAAAATAACGACGTTGCCTTTATTAATGAAAACGAAAATGCTTGGTTTTTAAATAATGAATATCGTCCACGGCATGAACTTAGCTTGGATGATTTTCATATTAGCTTAATTGAAAGCCAGCGTTTAAATTGGCCAGGGCTAAGTACTCTCATGCGTCATATTGGTGATTATTTACTAATTCGTAATAGTCAGTTATCAGCTGAATATTTTAATCAACCCATGAATTACGTGCTGCTTGATGTTGCGCAGATGTTAAAACGCCTTGCTGTGATTGAAAATCCTACCTATGTTGCCCAGCAATTACAATTATTGCGCCACTACTTGCGCGCTATAGAAATCCATATACCACCTACCTATGGCAGTGATCGCTTATTTTTAGCAGATTGCCGGTATGGTATTGAAATGAATGTAGAAGCTGAAATTATTCATACGCTGTTAACCCAACAGTTAAAAAAACGTCTTTATTCTGTCAAGCAACAACTTAATAAAGTTGCAGAATTACGACATACTATATTGCATTTTGCCTTAGCAAAAGATCCAGTTAACCCACACCCATACTGGGAGCAATTTAAAAATGATGAGCAAGCGTTAGACGCCAAAGCCGCGTTTCCAACATTAGCCGCCAAAGCGTGCGCAATGGTTTCAAATGATGCAATTACCGATTTTGCAATACAACCAACCCTTTTACCAGTCACTCTTGATGAGCAAATGTTAGAAAATTGTCCTGATTTTAAACTTATTCATTCACTCCCAGCATCAGTCAAAACAGCTTATGGTCAGAGTATTACGGACTTACAAGAAATAGTACGTTTTCAAACAATTTTAGATAGGCTTTTACAAGTTTTTGATCAAGCAGGTGAGGTATTCACGTTATTGCAATTTCGCGAAGAGATGCAACATTTATTACAAAGTATTGAGCAATTCATTCAGCACTCAGAAAAAAATATTTTGCTTATTTTAGATGCAAATACCCGCGCTTATCATCAATTTATTCAAGATAAACAAGATTTAACTTGGTGGGATAAAGTCGTCAAAAAACGACAAACGACTATTGATAATTTTATTTTAAATCAAGATAACTTGGCTCGTTTTGCGACGTCTCCTAGTGATTTACACCAAGCTAGTAACGAATTACTTGAGCAAGTTAATCAAGTTGTTAACCATCTAAACCAGCATAGTAATTATAATGACCAATTGCAGTTAGTGACCAATGTTAAGCAGTTAACTGAGCAACTTATGGATTCTATGCACGCTTGGGTTAATCAACAGCGTATTGTCCAAGGTTTGCCAGTAATGCCCAAATCCATAGCGCCCGTAGAAGAGAAGCTTATTGAAGCCAAAGACACGCTTCCTAGTGCCAAGCGTGTAAACGTAGAAAAAGTAAAAAAACCTGCACGTACCGCCCATGCCCATAATAGTTTATTTAAGCCAGCAAAACACCCTAAGCCACAACCTTTATCCCAGCAAATATTACCTTTAACCTTAAATTCAACGCCCCAAATGTGCCCAGCGCCCATTAGACCTTATCGACCTTTAATATCTTCTAACGAGCCAACTACTCCTGTCATAGCCAGTCAAAATGATAACACCGTTATTTGGATAGCCGGCTTTATTCTTTTACTACCAACTTGCTTTTTAGTAATAAAAATAATTTATGATAAGCTGCATCAACAGGAAAATGAGACGAATGAGGAAGAAGTTAATAAAGAAGATTTTACGCTCTCGTTAGCGCATGCTGCTGATAAATTGTCTGTTGCAACACATGCGGCATTAACCGCACCTACTGATTGGCAAGGGCATATTGAGCTTTACGATGATGAGCTACAAACATTACAAGCTAAATTAAAGCCTACTAAACATGATCTTAACGCCTTACAAGAACTGACTAAAGACATTGACTACTTAATTAAGTCTATTATTAAAGATAGATCATGTTTAGAATCTATACCTTTATCAAACCGCAAGGGACAGTGAATCAGTCTTTTCTGTGTGCCCTGTTATAGCAGGGCGCTCTTCATAAGATTGACCCTTTGCATAATCGGCTAACGATTTTAAATAGTATTGTATATGTTCTGGAGCCATTGCTACTTTCAAAACAAGTTGAGCATCAGGTTCAGGCTCGCTACTCATTGCGATAGCCATTTGCATCCTATTTAATAGTAAACTAAATAACTTACTATTAAATGAGCTATCGTTGGTTTCACCGCGAGAAAATATATAAGCAAGTAAGCCTGCATTTGAGAGAGACTTGTTCTTTAGAACAGTTCTTACTTCGTCACCACGGCCTTTTTTACTAAACCAATTCCAAGCGTAAGGCTCATATTGTGTTAGCGCCTGCCTAATTATACTTTCAAAATCCGAGCTCACTAAGCCTGCAACCCATTTATACATCCATTGATTAAAGCGTGCTAGTGAACTCGTAGAATATAAATGGGTAAACCGAGGATCGGTTTTCGCATATTGAATAGCATGTAAAGTATATTCATTTTCATTAAACTTACCCTGTTCACAGGCATATTCAACACTACTTAAATTAACATCGATAGCACCAATTGTTTTATCCTCAATACCACCAACGGTATAGGACTGAATAGTCTTGGAGACAAATAATTTCATTAAATATTTTATTAACTGTGTATTTAAGGAAGTACTACTATGCCCCCCTGTACTTAGAATATATGCCAATTTATTAGCGTTATCTTCCTTACTGACTTTTAAGTATTGAGTCACCGGTTCCTCTCGATGACGACTGGCAAGCGGGTTTAATGAGCTTGGGGAATAATACTCAGCAATAATAGTCGAGATTATTCCATTAAACGTATCTTTATTTAGCTTATTAACCCAATCAAATAAGGCCTTGATAGCTTCTGATCTTACCTCTGGATTTGTATGTGGAATCTTTAAGAGCTGCGCATAATTGTATTTATCTTTCGTTTCAATAGGTGAGTCTGGCGAACTTAAATGTCTCTGAAAATTAAAATTGCCATAGAAGTTTAAGATCTTATTCATAAGCTCGCCAAATTTTTTAGACCACTGCGTGCCAGATAAATGAGTATAGATATTGCTCTCATAATTAAGTATGGCATCTGAAACTAACCGGCAAAATTCTTGGTTTTTTTCAACTGTTAGCTCATGGATTTCTAAATTATAATAATTAAATGCAGCCGACTTTAAAGCATCTCTAAATTTAATTAAATCTTTCACACCTAGCAAGAGACTATTGTTTTTGTCACAGTCAATTGAAATTGATTCACTATCTAAGTCACTATCTAAAAGCTGAAGTGCTTTTGTTAATTCTGCGTCATCTGTTGTGAGTACTGGCTTTTCTACTTGCGATGAGACAATAGGCGTGATACGTAGCTCATCTACTAGCTCTTTAGCTAGCCGTTTTGCATGCGATAGGCTGTCTTTGATTAAGAAAATAAGTGAATCACGCCAAACTTGGTGATATCGTTGCTTTATTTTGACAGGATCAAACCGCGCTGATGGATCAAATAAAAATTTATCAATCTCTATCGACGGCTTCTCTATGTGAATAAAGCTTTCATTGTTAGAGCTATTATTACTAGCGCTATGAGTTTCTTTCTTATACTTCCAAGCCTTGTCCATTCTGCTATTTTTTTCTTCTGCTTGCGCTATAATTTGCTGCACCGCAGACGGCTTATTTCGTAAGTAATCATTAAAGGCAACAACAGCCACACCGCTGTCATTTTTTGGACATCCGGGGTAAAAAACTGCAGCTCGATATAATTGTTGATATCTATCGTAAAAAACTTTCATAATATGATCAACAAACGTTTCATTTTGTTCAAATTCTGGCTGAAAAAAAGTAGGGTGTACCCTCTTCAATTCGGCTCTTTGTTGTTCATCTAGACATGAATAATCAAATTTTCTATCACCAAAATAATGTTCAAGTCGTGCACGCAATAATTGAGGATCAAAAATAATCAATTGCTTTAATAAGGCATGAAACAGCTGATCTTGAAATGAAACAGGTCCATCTTTAGTCAATAGCGAAGGATTTGCTGCTAACTTTTGAAATTCAGCGTAATTTTTATAAATTTTAGCGACATTGCCATTGGAAGGAATCGTATGCGCTGGGGAATGTGTTGCTGGTAATGAATTAGGGAAGTTATCAAAAAGACTCCCTCTTAAACGCATTAATATTTCCGGCGCATCTTTCAAAAGATCACTTAAGCGGCCACCTTTCATGATATGCGTAACATAGTATAAGCGCATATCACCATCAATCAGCCCCATAGCAGAGACATTACCAGGATGCCCATCATCTTCGCCAATTAACAATAACATCAATAATAATTCAGCAAAGTTATCGTAAAGTAACGTTTCTACACTAGGGCAAACGCGTTCTCTTTCATGGGGGTCGGCAGGTGTTGGCTCAGTCCACTGCTGTAGAGGTTTAAAATTTGGAATAGCGATAGATACACTACCAATTACTTCATCGTGTTCATTGAGTACCAAACGCTCCTCAGCCACTCTATCTAATAGAGTCCCCATAAAAACACTGGTAGCAACTGAGTATTCAGCTAAAATACGAGGGTATGTCGATGAGAGTGGTTTATAAAATCCTAATTTTTTTTCACCAGCTGCGTCGAAAAATTCAACCTTGAAAACTTCATGCCCTGAGGTAGGTACTACTTCTCCGGCGCTTTTCAGAATTAAATCGTCATATCGTAAAGCCTTACTTGGCAGAGGCATGGCTTTATTTCCTTATCTTCTGGTATCAGCAGAATATTCATATTAAGCAGAAAATGCAGATTTGTTCAATAGTATTTCTAATAACAAAAATGCTTTAACTTAAAAATAATTAACAACATACTGCTCATTCGCTGATCGCCAATGTTTAATTTAAAATAAATTTGTTTAAAAATTAACACTTTAAACACAGCCAACTCTAATAAAATATTAGCATCATTTTCTATAAATGATGACAAATTTTTAACCTGTATAAACAGTTTTATTGAGCCATACTTGAAATTAAAGATAAAACAAATAAGTTATTAACTATTATAACCTGCTTAAATTGACCCATAATCTCAATACCTAACATCCTTATTGATTCTCCTAGGGCAGTTCGCTTAAAAGAAACCTCTTAAACAGAAATATGATAAACATTTGCCATATTAGCTGTTACTAATAAGTGAAATTAGTGAGCTGTTCATGTATATCGTAGCTAAGTTCGGTGATTTTTTGCTTAAGGCGAGCTTTTAGTTTATAAGATTTTACTTCTATTGTACTTATAGCTTTTAAAAAATCTGCCCCTCTTTACTGGGATTAATAATGCCACTATTTCTCTACTTTTATCAAGATTTAAAGATGCCTGTTAGTAATTCTTGCTAATTTCTTATTGCTGGCGGAATAAAGCCTTAAAGACAAAGTAAACACGGGCTAAATACTTTGGAACAGGGTTTTAGTAGAATTAAAACTTTATTGATACTGATTTTTAAGTGACCAGTCCGAGAGTGTAGTAAATTAATTGATTTTTAATAAGCGCTTTGTCAATTTATGCTAACATCTAGTCACTTAAATTTTACATAGTAAGGTAGCATTTAGTTAATGCACACTTTCCGTTTTAATGTAATTGGCGCTGGCCGTTTAGGCCAAAATCTGGCAATTAGCTTGATTAAAACAGGGCAAGCTTCTCTACAAGCGATTGTAAGTAAGCAATTTATAAATGCTAAACAAGCGTGCTTAGCAATTAAGGCAGGACATGCTATAGCCTGTTTAACAGATTTACCACCAGCAGATTTAATCTTTATTACCACACCTGATGACATCATTGCACAAATCGCTTTAGAACTTGCCGATAAAAAATTAGTGTTACCTGGCAGCATTATCGTTCATTGCAGTGGTGTATTAAGCTCAGATATCTTAAGGCCTTTACAAGAACTAGGGTGTTTTATTGCTAATTTTCATCCTTTAAAAGCGTTTAGAAAAACACTACTTGACCCAGCTGCATTTAGCGCGTGTGATTGCGCAATAGAAGGCGATGAATACGCTTTAAACGTTTTAGCCACCCTTTTTAACCCCTTGGGGGCAAATTTAGTTGCTATTAATCCTCATAAAAAAGCTATTTATCATGCTGCAGCTGTTCTTGCCGCCAACCATTTAGTCACACTAGCAACACAAGCCATTGAACTTTTTATGGCTGCAGGGATAAAAGAGCAAGACGCCAAACAGATAACGACTCGCTTAATACAAACTAGCCTTGATAATATCAAACATACTACTGATCTATCAGCAGCCCTTACCGGCCCTTTAGTCAGAGGTGATATCATGACAATTGCCAAGCATTTAAAAGCACAAGAAAATTTATCAACGTTACCTCTTTATAAACTTTTATCTCTACAAAGCTTATCTTTAACATCTTTATCAGCAGCAAAAAAAGAGTTATTAATAAAGATGTTAGAAGACTAATTACCCATTAACATTTCTTGTATCAAGTTTCAGCGCCTTAATTTATTACATTGAACAGGTTGCTTGCATGTCATTAGTTGACTTTGAGCGCTTTAACCCTAAATCTGAATCCTGTAACTGAGAATTATGAACACTAAATTGTGACCACGAAGCAACTTTTGGTAACGTTTTCTTCTCTCGCCATGCACCAATTTGAGCAGGTTCAGTTTGTACCCTGGGATTTAATCCCGCCGTGCTTTCCTCAGCTTCCTCTTTCTCCTCTCGCTCTACCAATTGAACTGCTAACACAGGTGCTGTTTTTACAAAGCTGACCATACGATTTCGACTTGGATCGCCTGCCCTAATTAAAGGAACTTCTGGCCCCTCTACAGCATAGCCTAACCCATATTGTGCTAATAATGTTTGCCAATATGACATTGGCCTAAAATTTCTAATTTCTTGCTGTTCCTCTGCTAAACTAACACCGTTCACAGCATTAAAAATACTATGTGCCATATGAGCCATATGTAGGGATTTTTCATCAATTACATCATGATCAACTAATAAGAAATGGCCACCATCACGTAAAACTCGTCTTACATCTTTTAAAAAAGAAGCTAGTTTATCTTGAGGAAAGTGATGTAGCCCAACATAACAAGTAATCACATCAGCACTTTTATTGGGCAATTTAGCAAGGTTAGGGGCCTTATAATCAAGTTTTGCAAACTGATCATAAGGCCTTGGAAAACCAGTCTGAATGTAATCGGTTACTGATTGCTGCTCATACACCGCAATAACAGGCCCATTTACTTTAAAATTATCTTTAAATCCTTTTACAAAACGTCCCGGATAACCTATCTCAACGAGCCCATTGATTGTTTTTCTATCTTCTAAAAGATGAACAGCTTGTTCAGTCAAATCTTTTTTGATACTAGTTAAAGAATTTAAAATACGGCGGCCTGTTCCAAAGACTGAGGGCATAATTTCTGGTAAGCGACGGCATAATTCCTCATAAATTTCATCATGCGTGTCATTGTAAGTTAATATATCTTCTAAAAGCGCATAAAGCTTATTTGTTTCTACCCGTTGTAAAACATTCTCAAGGAAACCTGCAAATTCTTTTTTAGTTTCTTCAGAGGCTACAATTGCTCTAAAGTGATCAGGTTGTTTAGGTTTTATAGCTATATACTTTTCATAAAAACCACTAGAAAAGCGGTTTTGGGGATCAATGGCTGTCTTTAGTTGCAAAACCTCAGGTGCTTTAGGATAGGCTCTGTGAAATGTTTCAGGTGCAGAAACATGTTGATAGGGCAAATAGTAAGCACCACCATGTTTTACGGTTAGTTCTTGCGCCTCACGTATCCATTTTTTAACCTTAACTGTCTTAGCAAGCTGAAGAGACTGATTCCAGCAAAGTACCACAGCAAAGCGATCACTATCAGGTGCCACAGATAAGGGTGATTTGTCGTGTTGCTTAACAAAACGAACAGAAGCATTTATTAAATTAACTTTATTTTCCATTAACAACTGCCCTAATGCAGCAAGGAAATCAGCTAATTGCTCAGGCGGCACAAAGTATTCTTGCAACCATTCCGCTTCACTCACTGACGGATTAAATAGAGCATTAATAGGCGGTTGCATAATCGCATTTCTAGTTAATGCCGGTGAATTATTAGCAAGCAGACGTGAACGCTCCCCTTCCCAATATTTTTTCCTAATCCAACCAATACGGCGCGCTAAGTTAATCAATATTCGGTTAAAACGCGTGCCTCCATCATTCTCTTCTACTAAGTTAGGTATTGTCTGAACAGGCGGGCTATCGCCATCTTTATTATAATTAACTGCAACCCCTGAACTTAATAAGTTTTTAGGATCTAAGGATAAGCGATATAAATGCATCCTTGTTTTTTCTTCAGGTAAAACAGTATGGTAAAAATAATTTGTGTACTCTTTTAAGTGAACTTCAACGCTTTTTTCAGTTAGTAATTCATTGTCCACTAATTGTAATTTAATACGCGTAATGACACCAAAAAGCCCTAATCCGCCTGCAATTAAACTAAATAAAGGATGGTCAGGTTTAACTGTTTCAAGCTCACCTTTTGCATTAATAATCTCCATTTCTAAAATAGTATTAGAAAGCAAACCTGATTTATGTGACCAGCCATGAATATTAGTGCCTACGGAACCTGCAGCAGAAAACACATTAGATGCTTGCATCACATCTAGGGCCAACTTATGTTTATCTGCTTCTTTTTGTACATCTATCCAACGTGCGCCAGCACCAACATAGGCAATCTTTTCAGTTGTGTGAATTTCTACGCTGTTAAATTTACTTAAATCAATAACAAGTCCTGATTTACCTTGCTCCGGTATAAATTGCCTACCTTGACTACGTCCTGCGCCTTTGGGAATAATCGTAGTATTTGTTGCTGCGGCATTAAGGATAATAGCTTGCAGTTCTTCAACTGTCTCAGGCTGCCTAAGTTCAGCCTCGTTAGCTTTATAATAACTACCGCCTGCTTCCACGCCCGTGGTCGTGCTTTTATCGGGAGTAAAGTAAAATGCAACTAATTTAGGAAAAACCAAACCAACGAGGGAGGCAAATAAAGAATATAAATTTTTACTAAATATTGAGGTATATTTTTTTTGCTGTGTTAAACGGCTATCTTGTAAATCATCTGATATGAAAAACGTTCCTAATGCATAACGTGTAGCCAAGAGCCCTGATACCACTAAATCAATCACACTTAGCGGAATAAATAACGCTGCATAAATTAGGCGAATTTTTAAAAAGCGCACAAAATGACTTAAAAACCCTTTCGGCTCTTCTAAATAGGCTCTATCAATTATCCCAGCAGGAATGGCATTGAATTTACCTAATGCGGGTAAACCTGCTTTTATTTTCTTAAAAAATGACATATTAATCTCTTTAAAAATTATGAATAAACTTCACTTGTACATCTTCTATATTTTCAAATTCAGTTAATTTATCAGCGAGATTTTTAACAGGTACATCAAACAAACAAATACGACGGTTGCGACGAAGTCTATCCCCATAATCACCTACAGATGAGACGCCCTCAATTTGTTCTAATTTATTTTGTATTAATTTAACTGTCCTTTCATTAACCGTATTTATTTCGCACTTCACTTGCACCTGATCTTGACCAGCAATTTTTCTTAAATAAATTCCTTGTTCATTTAAAGCATGTAGGGCAGGCTTAAAAGCACTGTAGCGTGATACTCTTAAACGCGCGTAAACAGATGTGTAATCTGACTTATATTTTTTTGTATAAATTTGATCGTTTACAATGTCTGCTTTAATACTTGGATCTAGCCTTGCAAGCTTAGTTGTAAAAGCATGTGTCGCAGCAGCAGAGCTAATATGAGGCGTATTGAATTTAACCACTATATCTGTCGTTGCTTCTACCAGATTTGTTTCTTGATGAAACCAATGATGCAAAGGCTTAGAGATCCAATGCCTTGCCCATAACTCCATGGAGACAAATTTAAAACTTATCCAATCAATCCATGATTTATCAGGAGAATGCTGGTAGTGTTTTGCTAAATCGTGACGCGCTTTTGCATAATTTTGATCATAAAATGGAATAGTTTGTAAGTCATTGGCATAGCGCGTGAAGAAAGCAGCCAGGTGTGTTTGAAACTCAGTAGGGTTTTCCTTTTTTAGAAACGGCCTAACTAATAAAGATAAAATTCCTTTAGGCAACAATTCAATGGTGGTAAAAAAACAAACAAAGACATCCATTAACATGTATTCAGAGGTAGCAATTTGCCAAAAGCTATTGTATTTACGTGCAGCCTGATAGGAGTTCTTAAAAATCCCCCATAAATCGACTATGCGTCTAAAATAAGGGAATTGAAACATCGAATTACTTTCACGGAGAAATTTAGCAAAATCTTCTGCTAATTCTACATTCCCCCATTCAGGCCCTGTCATATAGGATTGATACGGTTCACGCTTATAACGCGCTTTATCTGTTAGGATCAGGCGCTTATTAAGCCTGGCTAAGAATTTTTGTTGTCCCACTTACAATCCCTACAAGGTTTCAGTTGCAGGAATTGTAAAGTCTACTCATTAACAGTCAATCCTTTTATAACTAATGGCTTAATTATTTGTACCTCTATCCCTTAGCATGTAATTGACAACTTCCTGCAATTTTATTGCGCATCAGAAGTAATAACCCGCAAGGCAGTTACATTCTGTAAACCTCGAGGTAGGCAATGACCACGTCTTGCCCGCTCACCACGATAGTGTTCTAGATCAGTAGGCTTAAGTGTGTAGTGGCGTTTTCCGGCATGAACTGTTAAGAAATCATTTTTATTTAAAATTTGTACATCGATTAAGTACTCTTCCCGCACGTCAGCTTTTGCACTTGGAATATTAATTAATTTTACCCCTTTGCCTTTACTCAATAGAGGTAATTCTTCTGCTGAAAATACTAACAGCCGGCCGGTATTGGTCACACAAGCAATGCTTAATGTTTCACGTTGATTTGCTAAACGTGGCGTTAAAACCAAACTATGCTCAGTCAATTTAATACAAGCTTTCCCATTACGGTTTTTAACATATAAATCACTTAATTGCGTAATGAAGCCATAGCCCGCATCACTTGCAATTAAAAAATAATCGTCAGGCTCGCCTGCAATAACGGCCTCAAATGTAGCGCCATCAGCAGGATTTAACTTGCCAGTTAATGGCTCACCTTGGCCCCTAGCAGAAGGCAATACATGCGCTGGTAGCGTATAGACTTTTCCTTCACTATCAAAAAAGACAATTTGTTGATTACTACGCGCATTTGCTTGCGCTTTAAAGGCATCATTGGCCTTATAACTTAAATCATCCCCTTTAACATCATGACCTTTGGCTGCGCGAATCCATCCTTTCTGAGATAAAACCACAGTAATAGGTTCATTAGGTAAGATATCTGTTTCTTTAAGGGCTTGTGATTCACTGCGTTCAATTAAAGCCGATTTTCGCTTATCGCCGTATTTATTACGATCAGCAATAATTTCATTTTTAACTAACTGTCTTAACGCTGATTCATCTTCTAAAATAGCTTCGATAGTATTACGTTCTGTCGATAACTCATCTAATTCAGCCCGCAATTTTATTTCCTCAAGCTTAGCTAAGTGACGTAATTTTATTTCAAGAATAGCTTCGGCTTGCTTCTCGCTTAAATTGAATTTTTTTATTAATCCTTGTTTGGGATTTTCCTCTTCACGAATTATTTCAATGACCTCATCTATATTAAGAAAAGCAATAAGTAAACCTTCAAGGACATGGATGCGCTCTAATAGTTTATTTAAGCGATAACGTAATCTTTTCTCAACGGTAGTTAATCTAAAACTTAGCCACTCCGTTAAAATGGTCAATAAACCTTTTACCTTAGGTTTACCATCTAAACCAATCATATTAAAATTAACCCGATAGCTACGCTCTAAATCGGTGGTTGCAAAAAGGTGTGACATTAAGCTTTCAACATCTATTCGATTTGATTTAGGTAGGATAACTAAACGAGTAGGATGCTCATGATCAGATTCATCTCGTAAATCTTCAACCATAGGCAATTTCTTTTGCTGCATTTGAGCAGCAATTTGCTCTATTACTTTCGCGCCTGAAACCTGATAAGGTAGTGCTGTAATAACAACTTGATGATGTTCAATTTTATAAACTGCACGCATCTTAATTGAACCTATGCCCGTTTGGTACATCGTACGAATTTGTGCTTTAGGTGTAATAATTTCAGCTTGTGTCGGAAAATCAGGGGCTTTAATGTGCTTGCAAATCGTGTCTAAGCTTGCATTTGGGTGCTCTAATAGATGAACACAAGCATTTGCCACCTCAGTTAAATTATGTGGCAAAATGTCAGCTGACATCCCTACAGCGATACCTGTTGCGCCATTTAATAAGACATTTGGCAATCGCGCTGGTAATAAAGAAGGCTCATGCAAAGTCCCATCAAAATTATCGACCCAATCAACTGTTCCTTGCTGTAGTTCTGACAAAAGTAACTCAGCATAGTTTGACAATTTTGCCTCAGTATAGCGCATTGCTGCAAAGGATTTAGGATCATCAGGCGACCCCCAGTTTCCTTGACCATCAACAAAAGGGTAGCGATAAGAAAAGGGTTGGGCCATTAATACCATGGCTTCATAACAGGCTGAATCACCGTGCGGATGAAATTTACCCAATACATCTCCCACGGTGCGAGCTGATTTTTTATACTTTGCAGTTGCCTTAAGGCCAAGCTCTGACATCGCGTAGACAATACGTCGTTGTACCGGTTTTAAACCGTCAGCAATATGAGGTAAGGCTCTATCTAAAATCACATACATTGAATAATCAAGATATGCTTTTTCGGTAAAGTCGGTAAGAGATTTTTGCTCAATATTGGATATCATCATATAAAGACACACTATCTAAAATTTAAAGGTCAGTTAGCACTCATAATTACTTTTATTAATCCCTTACAATTAAGCACAAGCGTCTCCTTATCATTTAAATTGTTTATTACTTTGGACACCGGCTAGTATAAAGAATTGAAGTTTGAATTAAACGCTAAAATTAAGTACTAATACAATATGTATTATCGCAAAATAACGCTAAAATTACCACGTTTTCACCTAAAACAATTACCTCCTTTCTTAGTAATTAATTTACATCTGCTATGATTTCTTTATGTGCCTAAATTTAAGTAAGCCCTATGAAAACACAAAGAGATTTAGTAGTTACCACTGATTCACAGCAGGTGATTGATAGTATTAATCACTTTTATGATGAAATGTTAAATTCAGGCAATAATGCTATTAGCATTCTGCAAGCAGCGAATAATGAGCCTGATAATTTACTTTTACAAACGTATGCAGCTGCTTTTTATTTGTATGCTCAAGAAGATGCTGCTACAACCCTGGCTATAGAGCTGTTACAACATGCAGAAAAGGCGCTACGCACCTCAAATTTACGAGAAAAGCTAACATTTTATGCTGTTTATGCATGGGCTCATTTAGACTATGAGTGTGCGATTACGTTGTTTACCAGTATTCTTGAACTTTTCCCGCAAGATATTTTAGCTTTAAAATTTGCTGAATGGCTTTTCTACTGCACGGGACAATCTTATCAAAATAAATACTTTTTAGCGCTTTGTGAAAAATGTGTGAGGCAGAATCAACATGATCCCGCTTTTTTAGCAAGCTATTCTTTTGCCCATGAGTTATGCGGTCATTATAGCGAAGCTAAAACAATTGCTAACCAAGCACTCAAAATAACAAAAGAAGCAGTCCCCTGGGCACATCACACACTAGCTCATGCTTATCTTTTAGAAAATGATATCCAAGGGGGTATAGATTGCCTACAACGTTTAGTATCATCCTGGAATGATGTTCTGCCTCTGTTAAGAGGTCATAATACTTGGCACCTTGCCCTCTTTTATGTCGCCAACCGGAATGAAAAAGCCGTTTTAAATCTTTTTCCTAAAATTTTTGGCACGATGCCTGATACGGTATTAGAGCAATTAGATGCTATTTCATTACTCTGGCGTATGGATTTAGCAGGGCTTCCACAAGATCATTACTTTACTAAAATTATACCTTACTTAGGTTTACATCCTATGGAGCATTATATTGCTTTTAATAATGCACATTTCATCTATTGCCTTACTCGAGCTGGCCACACCGATTTAGCTGAAGAATCATTGCAGGCAATGGCGCATTATGCTGCAAGCCTAACTTCACCCTATAAACAATATTTATGGCAGACTCTTGCTCTTCCCTTATGTCAAGGTATTAACGCTTTTGCGCAAGGTCAGTATCAGCGTGCTTGTGATTTAATGGAGCCTGTTATAGAGAATTGCTTTCAATTAGGTGGTAGTGATGCTCAAAATGAAATTTACACTCAAACTTTTCTTTGTAGCCTGTTAAAAACTAACCAAAAAGAAAAAGCAAATAAATTTTTCCAGAGCTATCTTAACCATTACCGTCATACTCCCTTAGCCAGGTATTGGTTTGACGAGTAGCGTAGGTAAATTTGCGCTAAAAATAATAATTATTTTTAGCATAAGCTCTTCTTTTTTCAACTAACTATCTGGAATTGTAAAAAAACCAGCGCAAAAGTTGCATGGGCATGCGCGTTATTCCAAGAAATTGCAGTAATTTATCATTGCAGGCTAGATTGCCTTCGTAAAGGCTTCTAAGCAGGTTATTTTGTGTACCTAAATCGTACTAATTTGTTAACCCCGCCTTAGCCCTCTTCTTTTTGAGATATTTCTTACAATTTAAACCGCAATTAACTTTAGGTTAAATTTTAAAGAATACATATACTTGTCAATAAAGGATGACATGGAATAGTCTGACAGGAAGTCAACAGACAAGGGACCAGCACAGGATGTGCTTTGCCGCAAGGATGCGGCTTTTTTTTTGGTAGTGAACTAAACATCTATATTTTCTGCTTCTAAGGCATTACTTTCGATAAAGTCACGGCGTGGCTCAACATTATCTCCCATGAGCGTTGTAAACATTTCATCAGCAACAATTACATCTTCAATGCTAACTTGTAACATCCGCCTCACATTAGGATCCATGGTCGTCTCCCAAAGTTGCTCAGGATTCATTTCACCCAGACCTTTATAACGTTGAATAGATTGCCCGCGTTTTGCTTCTTCCATTAACCATAACAGTGCCTGTTCAAACTGCACAATTGAATGAACCTTTTCACCTCGTTTTACATAGGCACCTTCTTCAATTAAATTCGCTAATTTTGAACCTAACTGAACTAATTCTTTATAATCTTTAGAGGCAAAAAACTCTACATTTAGTGTCGAAAAGCTTTCCATACCATGTTGCGTAGTCACGACTCGGGGCATATAGAGGCTTTGCTCAGCTTGCTGAATAACCTCCACACGGTATTGTACTGACTTATTACGTATATCTTGTAAACTCTGCTCTAATTGATTAGACCAAGTCGTAATAGTCTCAAACTCCGTAAAATTGGTAGAATTTAATACAGGTAAATAAGCTAACTGCTTAAGCACTTCTTCATTATAGCGTTTGGCTAGACGTCTAGTGATTCTTTCAGTTTGCCTGAACTGTTTTACTAATTCTTCTAACGCCCTGGCCGAGATGGGTGGCGCATCATTGGCAGGATACAGTTCAGCATTATCTAGGGCACTTTGAGTTAAATACTCAAATAAGGCCTCATCATCTTTTACATACTGCTCATGCTTACCTCGTTTTACTTTATAAAGAGGAGGTTGGGCAATATAAATATAGCCGCGCTCAACAAGTTCAGGAGTTTGACGATAAAAAAAGGTTAATAACAGAGTACGGATATGTGATCCATCAACGTCAGCGTCGGTCATGATAATTATACGATGGTAGCGAATTTTATCTGGATCATATTCATCAGGGCCAATGCCGCAGCCTAATGCAGTTATTAGCGTAGCTACCTCTTGTGAAGAAAGCATCTTATCAAAACGAGCTTTTTCCACATTAAGAATTTTACCTTTAAGCGGTAGAATGGCTTGAAATTTACGATCACGACCTTGCTTAGCTGAACCACCTGCAGAATCTCCCTCTACAATATAAAGCTCAGATAAGGCGGGGTCTTTTTCCTGGCAATCAGCTAATTTACCAGGTAGGCCTGCTATGTCTAAAGCGCCCTTACGCCTGGTCATATCTCGAGCACGGCGTGCCGCTTCCCGTGCCCGCGCAGCATCAATCATTTTACCGACAATCGATTTCGCCAAAGCCGGATTCTCTAATAAAAAGTCATGGAATTTTTCACTGACCAGTGATTCAACCGCTGACTTCACCTCTGATGAGACAAGTTTGTCTTTTGTTTGCGAAGAAAATTTAGGATCGGGCACTTTAACCGACAAAACCGCAGTAAGGCCTTCACGCGCATCATCACCAATGGTTGTTACTTTAGCCTTTTTAGCAAATCCCTCATTTTCAATGTAATTATTCAATGTACGAGTTAAGCCCGCGCGAAATCCTGCTAAGTGAGTTCCACCATCGCGCTGAGGTATGTTATTAGTAAAGCAAAAAATATTTTCTTGAAACGAATCATTCCATTGCATAGCTAACTCAACCGTCACATCTTCTTTTTCGGATGTGAATGAGAAAACCACAGGAATGATAGGTGTTTTATTACGATTAAGGTGTTCAACAAACGCTTTTATTCCACCTTCATAGCGAAAGGTATCCCGCTTTTGGGTACGTTCATCATATAAATGAATACAGACACCGGAATTTAAAAAAGACAGCTCCCTTAAGCGCTTAGCTAAAATATCATAATGAAATTCAATATTACTAAAGGTTTCGGCACTAGGCTTAAACCAAACTTGGGTACCTGTACTGGTAGCCGTACCTGTTACTGTCAAGGGTGCATCTGGTACACCATGACGGTAATGTTGCTCATGTACTTGATCATGGCGTCGGATAACTAAATGCAGTTCTTCTGATAAGGCATTAACAACCGAAATACCTACACCATGCAAACCACCTGAAACCTTGTAAGAATTATCATCAAACTTACCGCCTGCATGAAGGACAGTCATAATTACTTCAGCAGCCGATCGCCCTTCTTCTTGGTGAATATCAACGGGAATACCACGGCCATCATCTTTGACTGTAATGGATTCATCTGCATGAATGGTGACATAAATTTCTTTACAATAACCTGCTAATGCTTCGTCTATTGAGTTATCAACTACCTCAAAAACCATGTGATGCAAGCCTGTACCATCATCTGTGTCACCGATGTACATTCCAGGTCTTTTTCTTACTGCATCTAATCCTTTTAATACTTTGATATTAGACGAATCATAACTAGCATCAACAGCCATAAAGAGTATCCTCTTACCTAATATACAGTTTACTAAAAAATAATTATACCATTAATCGTATAGGGTTTATATCACTTGCTAATAATTCACAACAATTCCTGCGAATGCCCATCAATGGCTAGGAAAGGCATAAATTTGTATTGATTGTTTTAATTCTATAAACCATTTGATTTAAGCATGCGGCTATGTTTCACGTGAAACATTATTTAAAATTAATTCAGTATAGACCATAGCTATCAATTACCTTAACTTAATTCTTTACTGAATTTCTTTAGAATACTATGCATTTTACAGAACAATATTCGCTTAATTACGTTGATTAATGACTACCTAAAATTTCTCTGTAATATGGCCTAGATGCATACTATATACATGATGTGCAGAAATAAATTGATCACTTACCGGCAACTCTTTACGTAGAGTTATAATAAATTGATGGCTGCTTTCAGCAATATAAGTTAATAGACGCTGCACATGGATACTATCTAATTCGGAAGTAAAATCATCAATTAGATAAATACATGGCTCTTTAAGTAACGTTGATTGCGCAAACTTCAAAGCAAACAAAATCATTTTCTGTTGGCCACGAGAGAGAAAATTCTTTACTTTAAAATCACTACTAGTAACGCTTAGATCAGCTTGATGAGCCCCATAGTGTGTATGTGTACGTGCTAAATCCATTTCATAATTGGCATTTAGTAAGGTTTCTAAGTCTTTATCTTCATTACGTTTATCCCAACCCTTGTAATAGTGCAGTGAGCATTCGACGTCTATCAGCTTAGGCAAGATTTCTGTAAAAGCCTGTTCTAATTTCAAAAAGTACCCTCTACGTAATTCATCAAGCATTGTCGCCAAAGAGGAAAGCATTTTGTTCCACGGTAACAATTGTGTGTTTGGAACCCGCTGCTTTAATAAGGCATTGCGCTGTTTCAATGCACGGCGATAATCTTTCCATATTGAATGATAGGAATGTTCCACGTGAAACAATCCCCAATCAAGTAAACCGCGTCTTACAACCGGGCCTGCGTCAATAAATTGAAAAATATCTTGATAAATTACTTGGCAAGGCAAAAAAAAAGCTAACTCACTGCTCGTTAAACATGGTTGGCCATTAAGACGAGCAATAGTGGGTAATTTAATAGATTTTTGAATACTGACATATTGTTCATTTACCGTATTGGCAAAAACAACTAATTTTTCCTGATTATGAGAAATTAATGCTGAAATCTCTCGCGTTCTAAAAGAATGGCCGCTAGCAAGAAGGTAAATTGCCTCAAGAAATGAGGTTTTACCGCTGCCATTATTGCCTGTTATAAAATTGATATGTGGATGAAGAGTAGTTTTCGCAGATCTAATATTACGAAGATTAGTTATTTGTATCTCATTAAGCTTCATAATTTCATAGGCATAATAATATATTGATATTGTTCATCCTCTAACGATTCAACTAATATACTGCGATCGGTAGTTGACATTGATAAGCGAACAAGATTGCCTGGTAAAATATTTAAAACATCCAAAAGATAACTGGCATTAATTCCTATTTTAAGTTCATTGCCATCTACATTAGCTTCTAATGACTCCGTTGCTTCTTCTTTTTCTTGATTATTAGCGACTAACGTTACTCCTGAAGCTTGAATATGAAGTAAAACAGCCCGAGATTTTTCATGTGCTAAAATCATAATTCGTTGCAACGAACGTTTTAAAATATCTTTTTCAATTAAAACAAATTTATCATTGTTAGCAGGAATTGCTCGAGCATACGGAGGAAAACGCGCTTCAATCAATTTTGAATTGAACTTATAATCTTGAGTGATTAAACAAAAGTAGTTTTTTCCCGCAATAACACTAATTGTTTCATCAGTCACCGAGTTAAGTAAGCGTAGCATTTCTTGAATACCTTTGCGCGGTATAAGTAGACGTTGACTTGGTAAATCTTGATTAGATAAACGCCTACAAATAGCCATACGATGACCATCAGTAGCAACAGTAGTAATCGTATTACCTTCAAGCTCAAATAGTAAACCATTTAAAAAGACGCGCACATCTTGTTGCGACATAGCAAAATGAGTAGATTGTAATAAATAAAGAAGCTCTACTCGTGGTAGAGAAAGCTCAATATCAGGTTGCTCTTGGTCGCTATTAGGAAATTGCTCTGCTGGCAGCGTTGCAAGTTTAAATTTACTACGGCCCGCCTTTAAAAGCACTGCATTATCGTCTAATTTAATAGTAGGAACTGCTTCCTCATCAAGGGAACGAATAATATCAATAAATTTCTTAGCAGGGACGGTAATCTCACCCTCAGTAAGGCAATCATGGCAATTTAAAAAAGCTGATATTTCCATTTCTAAGTCAGTCGCGGTTAATACTAATCGCTTTTGCTTAATTGTAATTAAAATATTGGCTAAAATAGCCAGCGATTGACGTTTATCGACAGCGCCAGCAACCATTAATAAACGTGGGAGCAATTCGTTTTTAGGAATAGCAATTTCAAACATAGTAATTCTCAATTAAGACGATAAAATACGCATAAGATTCTTAAAATCTTCTGCGAAATCATTTTCAATCTGTATTAATTCCTTAATCTTACGGCAAGCATGAATAACCGTTGTATGATCACGTCCACCAAAATGATCGCCAATTTCAGGAAGGCTATGATTAGTTAAATCTTTTGCTAAAGCCATTGCCATTTGTCTAGGGCGGGCAATCGATCGACTACGTCGCTTAGACAGCAAATCAGCGACTTTCACTTTATAATATTCAGCCACCGTTTTTTGAATATTTTCTATAGTGACTAATTTGTCTTGCAAAGCAAGTAAATCTCGTAAGGCCTCATGAACAAATTCAATAGTAATTGGTTTGCCAGTAAAATGGGCATTAGCAATTACTCGTCTTAAAGCACCTTCTAACTCTCGAACATTAGAGCGAATACGTTTAGCAATAAAAAATGCTACTTCATAAGGTAACTCAATATTTGATTGTTCTGCTTTACTAATAAGAATCGCTACACGTGTTTCTAGCTCAGGCGGCTCTACAGCGACAGTTAAGCCCCACCCAAAACGAGATTTTAAGCGCTCTTCTACACCTTCGATTTCTTTAGGATAGCGATCACTGGTCAAAATAATTTGCTGTTGGCCTTCTAATAGAGCATTAAATGTATGAAAAAACTCTTCTTGCGACCGATCTTTACCTGCAAAAAATTGAATATCGTCAATTAATAACGCATTAAGGGAGCGATAAAAACGCTTAAATTCATTAATAGAATTAGTTTGCAAGGCTTTGACCATATCCGCAACAAATCTTTCTGAGTGTAAATAAAGTACTTTAGCCTCAGGGTTATTTTTTAGTATTGCGTTGCCAATAGCATGCATTAAATGTGTTTTACCTAAACCTACACCACCGTATATGAATAAAGGATTATAAGCATCACCTGGCCGCTCAGCGACTTGTAAAGAGGCGGCACGTGCTAATTGGTTAGAATTACCTTCAACAAAACTATCAAAAACGAATTTTTTATTTAAATAGCTATTTTTATAGTCAGCAGTTTTATTAGTTGATACCTTAGCACTAACTACATTTGCCTCAGCAACGGTTTTATCTAAGACAACTGGCTGAACTACTTTAGTTCCCACCTCAATACTCACAGAAGAAACAAGCTCACCACCAAATTGATGTACTAACTCTTTAATACGCGTGTAGAAATTCTTTCTTACCCACTCCACTACAAACTTATTTGGCGCTAAAAGAATCAGACAATTTTCTTGCATTTCAGCTTGTAGAGGCCGTAACCAAGTATTAAATTGTGGGGGAGGATATTCTTCTTCCAAAAGCTTTGCACATTTCTGCCAAACAATTGCAGACAC